>SLHZ01000109.1 GCA_007135895.1 Balneolales bacterium
GAACGGTAGTCGCGGTCAAAGGAGAGGCGATCGAAAGTTTTTCGCTGAAACAGTTTACCCGCCAACAGGAAAAAAACGAGCATGGTGAACGAATCCATGTACCCGGCACCGTAACCCGATAAGATCTCCCAGCTGCTTCGGGCGAACATCGCCAGGATCCCGAGCGATATGGCAATATCCATGTTCCATTGACGCTGCCGGATGCCGATCCATGCCGGCCGGTAGAACACCGTGCTGCTGTAAAGAAAGACAGGCAGGGCAAGAATCAGATTTAAATGACCGAAAAGATGGATGAATTGCGCATCAATACCCCCGGGACCCGCGAGATATTCCGGTAGGCTGAAGAGCATGATGTTGCCGAAAGCAAAACCCGCCAGCCCCAGTTTGATGTAAAAAGAACGATCTGCCCTGGACAGAGTTCGCTTGCCGGCGCTTTCAATCTTCAGATCGGGTTCGTAACCGATCCGATCGAGCAGCTCCACCACCTTTCGCAGGGATGTGCGCGTCTCATCAAAGGTAATATCCGCTTCGCGGCGACTGAATGATACCTCGCTGTGCAGGATCCCGGGTTCGAGGTGCTGAAGGTGCTCCAGCAGCCAGATACAGGCGCTGCAGTGAATCTGAGGAAGCGACAGGGTAAGGCTGCTCTTCCGGCCATCGGTATAATTCAGCAGCTTCTCGTGCATCTCCGGATCATCCAGGAACTCGTAGCGCGACTGACGCACGGATTTTCGAAGCGAAATGCCGGGGGCATCTTCACCCAGCCGGTAGTAGGCATCCAGACCGCTTTGATGCAACAGATCGTATACCGTTGCGCAGCCCTGACAACAAAAATCCAGATCATTATGCCTCACATGTCCTTCCGGACAGGGATCTCCGCAATGGGCACACTGAACAGCAATATCAATACGGGGTTCTGCCAATAGATTTTAAATAGGTATCAATGTCAGAATATTTTCACTCGGCACGAAAACAGGACGATGCGGCATCCGGTCAGCCGGAGCAACAGGACACCAGGAAAAAAAAGCGTGCCTTCACACCGTCAGACTAGTGTAGATGCAGGTAAACTATGTAGATGCAGAAAAACAATACTATAGCCTCAATTTACAAGAATGTAAAAAACCGTCAAACTGTTTTTTATTTTTTTGACTCATTTTGCAAAAAACCGATATTCCATGCCATAAGGATGACTACCAGCAAGTAAATACCCGATAACAGGCACGATTATGGCAACCCGAAAACTCGCAACCTCAAAGAAAAACATCGATATGATTACAGAAAAACGGAGAAATAAAGGAATAGTCAGATTTGGCATGCTTTTGACCCCTTTTGTACTGTTGTTGGTACTGTTTTATCTTACGGAACCGGGAAAGGAAACGATCACTGACGTTATTGATCAAGTCAGGCAACAGGTCGCACCGGATCGCAGGGTTGCCGTCTTTGATATTAGTGTGGAACAGAAAACCGGTGGCTGGCTGCTCACCGGAGAGCTTGACAATACTCAGGCTCATGAAGCCCTTCTGGACGCGTTGGAGTCCGCCGGTGTTCCCGACATCACCGATGCCATCACCGTGTTGCCGCACCCTGATTTGGGCGAACGGAAATACGGTCTGGTGAAGGTGAGTGTCGGCAACATGAGGGCGCAGCCCCGCTATTCCACCGAATTGGTGACGCAAGTCCTGATGGGTACACCGCTCCGGGTCTTGAAACGATCACGCAGCTGGTACTATGTGCAAAGTCCGGACGGTTACCTCGGATGGATGAGTTTTGGCGGATTCGAAAGGGTAACCGAAAAGCAGAAAAATGAGTGGCTGGATGCTCCGAAAATCATTGTCACGGCATACCATGGCATTATGTACGAAGAACCCGCCGGATCGTCTCTTCCTGTCAGCAATGTCAGCCTGGGTAACCGGCTTCTCCGGCTCGACCGGAATGGGGAGTGGGTCCTCGCTGCCCTGCCCGACGGAAGAAGTGGCTATCTTCATGAAAGCCTGCTGGAGGATTATGATGTCTGGAAAGAAAACCAGGAACTACTGGCCGACAATCTGATCCGTACCGCCAAGCAATTTATCGGTTTTCCGTATCTGTGGGGAGGCACTTCTGCCAAGGGGCTCGACTGTTCCGGCCTGACCAAACTGGTCTACTGGCTCAATGGCATGGACCTGAGCCGCGATGCCAGTCAGCAGATAAGGATGGGACGTCATGTTGAGGTCGGAAAGGAGTTTGAGCTACTGGAACCGGGTGATCTATTGTTTTTTGGTCGAAAGGAAACCCCGAACTCACCCGAGCGAATTGTGCATGTGGGTTTGTATATCGGCAATCGCGAGTTTATCCACTCCTCCGAAATGGTGCGCATCAACAGCCTTGATCCCGGGGCTCCCAATTTCGATCGTTTTGAATACAACCGTTTTGTGCGGGCCCGCCGGCTGCTGCCCTCGCCGTCTTGAGAACGCTTCGCTATAGTTTTCTATGGACTTACCGGCGTAATCCGGGCATTTCCCGCCCTTGAAACACCGATTTTGCAGGTGCTGGTGCTGCAATAGAGGATCCGAATATTTGAACCACTCGCTTACTGGCGTTGCAACTCGGCGCGAAAACGTGGTGCGGCATGCCGTTCCAGATAGTAGATGAACCGGTCATTATCCGGATCTATTTCCATCATCCAGACGTTGGTCGACGCTTCCGGTATTATAATACCAGTGATTTCATCCGCCGGGAAAAATTGTCGCAGAGCCGTTCCCTGATCATTGGCATATCCGCCATAACCGTGATAATCGTCTTCACCGAGATCCTCCTCGGTACGATCTTCCCCGAGATGATCGTGGAAGAGATGCAAGCCAGCATCACGACGTTCCAGGACCCAGGCTCCGTGCCAGTAATCGCCATCACGATACAGTTCAATGCGGATCATGTGATCATCACAATAGGAGAGATGAGTCCGCAGTTCGGTATTGACCAGAGGGTGGCCGTCATTTTCGGGGTAAGTGGAGCGACCTGAGAAAGTCTCACCGCACAGCTCCGTCAGATTCGAGAAAAATGCGGTGTGCGGATCGACTGTGGCAGGTGAATCCTGCTCTCTCTCTCCACAGGCGGCAAGTCCGGCCAACAGGACGATGGCGGCTGCCAGGGCAAGAAAATGTTTCATGAGGGTGTGGGTTTTGGAAATGGCCGGTTGTGTTTATCACCTTAACTGAAAGGTGTACTCATCATAATCAAATCAAGGGCTTCTTGCAAGATCGTAACGTAAGATGAATTCTGATTAAAAGCATCAAACCGTCTGCTGATATTTAACTGACCCCATCCGGCGGCCTCTTTGCTCACATTGTCCCAGATGAGATAATTCATTTCCAGCCTCATCCGAAGCTCGGTACGGTTCTCGTGTCCGGCATAGGTGCCCCCACCTACTTCAATGTCGTATGGTGTGAAAAAAAACTGATCCAGTATGAGGACAAAACGGGCATTGCTGGTGCCATCGGTCAAAACCGAACCGGATACAGGCGATATCATTTCAATGGTGTTGTTCCGGACCTGAAATGCCCGCAAATCAAATTCATTTTCCCGCAAAACCTGCTCTTTGACGAACCCGTTCACATCAACCCGGGCCGTCCGGTTAATTAACTGGGGAAGGTTTTCATGAAGCAGACGGCGTTCCGCCGGGCGAAGAGAACCGAACTGATGGTCCGGAAATACCGGTTTCAATACATCGGCCTCGACTATGAGTAATGCAAAAGTGGGTTCTTCCGCACTCAAGTCCACCTCTTCACTGAAATAAAGATGATTCTGCCCGGAGCAGGAAGAAAGAACAATAACCGATACGATCAGAGTAACAAAAAAACCGTTTTTGTTGTCAAACACCATAATTTTCATTCACATCCGATGATAAAAAAAACCTTCATTTCTACAGTCAAGGGCAAAAAACAGATGAA
>SLHZ01000023.1 GCA_007135895.1 Balneolales bacterium
ACTGGTCTTGGTGGAATGCACCGGTTTGGTGAGTATCCTTTCACCAATCACATTGTAAATGGTCACCGTATCGATGGTCGATGACGATTCAATCGTAATGGCAGCATTGACGGGGTTCGGGTACAACTGTGCAAAACCCCTGCCGGTTGGAGTGCCCTCCACAGAGAGTGTTACGGTAACAGGTTCAGACCAGTGAGCACCAGCACGAACCCGATACCTGAAAGAATCCTCTCCTTTAAAACCCGTTGCAGCTATGTATGTGAAGGCACCGGATCCATCCAGCTTTACCATTCCGTACTTTGGCGGCGACTCCAGCAGCGAATACATAGGAGTTCCATCCAATGACAGATCGTTTTGCAATACTCCCAGATACTCCGGTATTATTGTTTCGCTTTCAACGCCAACGGTATATTGATCGGCTCTTGCTATGGGATTTCCAGGTAAACCCGGCAGGGCTTCTTGAATAACATGATAGCCGGCTTTCTTGTACTCTGATGCATTCAAGGCATGATTCCAGGTGGGCCAACGATAGCGGTCGGTACTCTCCGCCTTAAAACCCCGATAAAAAAGTGACAAGGCAATTCCATCCGATATACGCGTACCTGTTCCCGGAATATTGCGGTCATCATGGATTACCCTGAGCTGACTGGGATCGGTAAACTGCAATAATGTCCACGGTAAACGAATCCGGATCCGGTCATCATATAAGCGAACAGCGTCTGTACTGCCCGGCGGCATATTCAGACGATTTACATGCAGCCGGCCGATATCCTGCACATCGTGGTCCCGGACATCGTTTTTCCATCGCACCAGATTCCACTTCCCGCCATTAGAAACCACTGATTGATACAGCTGTTCCGGACCGGACGTCCCATGCCAGATTCCAAACAGGTCATACGCCTCTGTCACGAAAAGTTCGGCTTTGTAACTGGTAATACGCAGTGCAAATTCCGCGCGGTTTGTGACGGAGTGGCCATTTGGCAAAACCGATTCACCGAGATTCGCATCGTATGTATCCAAACCAATCCAAACGGTGTCGCTTTCTAAAAGATGTTGATGCAACCCCAGCTCAAGATGCAGATAGGCAAAATCAGCACCAGACAGAATATATGTAACGGGACTCTCTTCCGGGAAAGACATCCAGCGGTGCATCTCCACAGACTCCTTTGTGAAGCCAATGATGCCATAGTTTTGCTCGGCAGCCGTGACATTATGCCAAATGATCCTTCTCTCGATATTCTCATCCAGTGGATTGGTTATCCATGTCTGCTTGAACCATTCATCCATAAAAGCAAATTGAATCCCCCCGCCTGTACCAGCCTGATCCAGGTTCTTGAACATCCGGACATTATTTTCTCCTTGTTGCCGTTCGGAATAACCACCGTGATGAACGCCGCTGTGTGCATATTTGGCCACACCCCAGCTGGATGCACCGCCAAACTCACCAATAATCAATGGAAAGCGATGATAATGAGCCTTCAGGTAGGTAAGATAGCCGAGATAGGAGTTTTGCCCCAGATGATCATGAAAAACCGTGTATTTTGGATCACGGCTTATGTAATTCGGATAGTAGGGATAGGCATGGTACGTAGCAAAAAAACCCGCTTCAGCCTGACTGAAATCTACCTGCTGAAAGTCAAGAGAAGCACTCACCTCATAATCGGATTCCTCAAACGGGTGCTCAAGAGGATCAAGCGTGGGCCAACTGGAAGCGGAAATCGGCCGCTGTGTGTTATAGCGATCCATTTCAAAAGTCAGTAAAACGTCCATTCGTTCCAGCAGCCAGGCCTCGGATGCACGTGCATTCTCCATGTTCAGATATATACCTTCATAGGAGGTTTTATCCGGATAAAGCCCGTTGGTGTGAAGTACTTCCGGTGGGTGAATCTCCCGTCCGATAATATAGCCAATCACCCACTCTGAAATATCTGTTTTGTATACCCCATAGGCCTTGCCCACTCTTGGGCCGATCTCAATGTCCCCGTGAACGGCCCTGACATTTTCTCTTATCTCCTGATCGAATATTTCGGTCAGTGAAAATAGATCATTGTCATAACCAGACACTTCTTCTTCCAGCCATACCCCATGAAACAATAAAAGCGGATGGTTTGGATTTTCGGAATTAAAACGAGCCAGTTCTTCATAAAAATGGGGGAAATGCAGGGTGTAAATGCGAATAGTATTGTAACCCGCATCCCGGATCATTTGAAACCAGCGTTTGTAGTCATCCTGAGTCGCTGCCAGTTGACCGGGAAACGTACCGGGTACGGCAATTCCCATATTGATTCCTTTAATGAACAATGGACTGTAGTGATCCCCATTCCAAACCGTGATATACCTTTCATCTGTGGAAAATGGGAATCGCTCATTGGCAAGCGCAGAGAAAAACGAGTAATGTAAAAAAAAGCAAATGATCAGTAGTAAGCGTCGAGCTGGCATCAAATCATCTCGGTGAAGTTTCTTAAGTCGCAGAAGACTCCCTTATACCAATGATAAAAAAGCCCCATGCTGAGATAGCGTGTTGCAGAAACAGGGTGTTGCTTCAAGTGCAAGGTGTTCAACATGACAATGCCATTATACCGTTTTAAATAATTTAAATCAGATTCTTTTGCTGACAGAAATCAAATTTGCCGATATAAGTGCTGAATTTCCGGGACAGCAATTCTTCTCACCGGTTCGTCATAATCCATGGTGCTTTGAGGCACGGTGTTTTGCTTTTCGATAATCCCCTGATTTTTCAGATTGTCCTGATTTTCAATATGACATCCCTTCTCCTTCATGCCCTGAATTTCCATGACGCTTTGAATCATGGCTTTAGCCAGATCAGCCACATCAAGCGGGTTAAGTTTTTCCAGGAATCCCCAATTCAGGAGTCCCCATTTATTGATGATTTGCATGGCTTTTACCCCGATCATCTCTCTTTTTCTGTCCGTACCGGGCCGGATAAGTAAACCGGGCTGAAAGATGATCAGTCTTTGAAAACCCAGCTTCTCGACCTCCTTCTCCAGTTTTCCTTTCATTTTCGAATAGAAAAAACGGGAATCCGGATCGGCATTCACAGCCGATAACAAGACAAAAGTGGAAACGCCTCTCTCACGGCAAAGCCGGGCAAACCGGTACTGATAGCCGAAGTCGACCTTCCACTGAGCTTCTTTACTCCCAGCGATTTTCAACGTCGTGCCCATGCAGGAAAAGGCAATCTCTGCGTCAATTTTGTCGCCGAAATCCTCGATTCGGTCAAAATCAACGATTTCCTGTCTCAATTTGGGGTGATGGCCAAACGTTTCCTTCCTGAGCAAAGCCGTGACTTCGGATACTGGTTCCCCTGCAAGCAGCTGGCAGATTAACGGTTTACCCGTGGCACCTGACCCGCCGATAACGACTGCCTTCATCTGTTGTTGTTAAGTGTATGTCTGTACGGAAATACTCGTAAAAAAGCTCAAGGAATCTCAGGCCAACGCTTTCGCATAACAGCTCGCATAACAGCCGCCCAATGAGTTATGTTATCCTGTGGTCATATGATACTATTTCACCACGCTCATGAGACGTGTAAGAGTCTGCTGCCCCGCCGTCAGCCGGTACAGGTAAATACCACTGGCGATATTGGCTGCGTCAAATTCCGCATAATGCCGGCCGGCCGACTGGTGTGTGTCGACCAGCGTGGCGATATGCCGCCCCAGCAGATCGTACACTTCCAGTAGCACATCACTGTTCGAAGACAGGTCATAACGGATCTGTGTGACCGGATTGAACGGGTTGGGATAGTTCTGATGCAGGGCGATGACATCAGGAATCTCCGCTCCGCCGACATCTTCCGCATCGGTATCCAGTGCCCTGTCCAATTCGATATCAATATCCACCAGACTTGCGTCTGTTACCGTAATGGATTGGGGTTCCGCCCCTCCGTAAAAGGCCA
>SLHZ01000086.1 GCA_007135895.1 Balneolales bacterium
GTGGTTCCGCCAAGAAGGTTGCATCCGGTCGAATCAAAAAGGGCAACATGGGCAAATGGAATCCCATGATGGGTTTCGGCATCGGTGATCAGGCCGGAGACCTGGGAGTGCTGAGCCGGCGGCTGGGCAGCAGCCGGCAGTGTTCTGGTCGCAGCCGGCAGTGTTCCGGCCATAACTGGCAACGCTCTGGCCACCATCAGGATGATCAGGACTCCTGACAGGCAGCAGGAGGCGAAACTGTTGATTGAAATGTCATGTTTGCTCATGGCGGTCCGTCGATTGTTTGCTGTTTGATTAGGATTCTTTCTCATCATCTTCTGTTTTTGCCGCTCAATTCTCACTTTCCGTTTGCTTTTCATGTCAGATTGTGAATGAAGGATTGTGTGGTTGTTATGCAGCTTTACGCAAAGAGACGAAAGAAGTGACTGGCAAGCAAGCGGTTGGGATATATGACAACCTATTTGGTTCGGATGACAAGATCAGCAGGGCGAACGCACTGTTTTTTCTTCCCGGAAGAGAAGAAACTCGCTCATTGGCCGGAATAATTCTGTTGATTGCGTCCCGGCAGGCGCCTGGCCGGGGAGCAGTGGCTTTAGTTGTTCGCAACCCCCCGATGAACTCCGGTAGGGCATTAGCCTCGGGTTGAGGGTTGGAGCCGTCAGTCCGTCGAGCCGGGATGGTACTTTTTCAAAAATACCGGAACATAACTTCGTGAAACCGGTATTTCATTCGTCACGCCGAGCAGGCGAAGGCGGTATCCCAGACGGTTGCCCGTGGCGGTTTCAACTTTTTGAAGATTTACCAGAAAACCGCGATGAATACGAAGAATTTGCGGAAAGGCTGAAAGCTGAGAGGCAACCTGATGAATGGTGTTCCGAAGGACTTTCTTTTTAACTCTTCCTTTCCGGTATAGATAAAAAACCACATAGTTAAAGTCAGATTCAGCATAGAGGAGCTCATCAATAGCACATTCCAAGTGCTCTTTTTTCAGCTGTGAGCGGATGGTAATCCTGGTTGAGTCGATGTGTTTTGATAACAGGGTGGCCACCTGACCGCGATGTTTTACCGTAACCGGTTCTCCGAGCCAGTATTGGTAATGGGCAGCAGTGAAGAAGAGGAAAGGTATGGCGCCGACCAGAAAAGTAGAGCGGAGTGATCCAGTTAGTGTGGCCAGGTTCCACCGGTCGGCCGGTTCTTCAAGGATAAACGCGGCAAAATAGATCGCCAGACCGGCAATGAGCAGGATCATTGAGATGGAGGTCAGTTCCTTGTAAATGGTCCATGCGCTTTTCGGAGAGTAAAAACGGGTATAGCGGATCACGACAATTGCGGCCATCAAGGCTATGGCCATGACTAGTGCGTAGCACGCCATGGTTATTTCAAAACTGAAGTATCGGGAGGCGTGCGTACCCAGTGGACGATAGAGGATCATGAAGATGAAACCGGTTGCCGCGACGATTAAAGAGCCTTTAAAAGGGTTTGAAATAATAAAATTCCTGGGATACTCCCGGTTAAACCAGTTGACCGTTTGATAAAACCAGTTTTCTTTTGTGTGCGCCATATAATACCTTGCCTTGGCATGACGGTACCGCCGGTGGCGGCGGCCCATTGTACAATATATTGATGTGACTGGAAGATATTATTTCTTGAACACAGCTTATTAACGTTTTAACGATTTTTTTGGGGACAAAATCATGAGTCAGCAAACAAGAATCCTCTCCGTTTTGTTTTTTATCACCTTGTTTCTCTTGCCCCGGGGCGCCTGTTCGCAGTCGGACCAGGATAGAGATTACGATCCCGGTTTTTTCCCTTTTTCCGTGTGGTACAGCGGCGGAAAAGCCCGTGCACCGATGCTTTCAGAGATCACCCCGGAGTCACGTGAGGAATGGAGGCGCGACTTGCAGCAGATTCGGCAACTGGGCTTCAACACTGTCCGGACCTGGGTGGAGTGGATGACGGTTGAGCCTCGCCGCGGTGAATACCATTTTGAAAACCTGCACCTGCTGATGGAGCTGGCTGGTGAGGCCGGGCTCAAGGTTTTCATACAGATGTATGCGGACTCGGCACCGGACTGGGTGGCACAGGAGTTTCCCGGGGCTCTTTTCAAGACGCAAAGCGGCGCCGTTGTTATGCCTCAGGCTGCTCCCGGGGCATGTACGGATAATCTGCCGGTTCGCCAGGCGGTACTGGATTTTTATACGCGGACGGCCGAGGAAGCTTCCGGCTACGATCATTTTTTCGGATGGGATCTCTGGAGTGAGCCTCATATCATCAACTGGGCCAATGTTGATTATGTGCCCAATGTGCAGTTTTGCTATTGTGAAGGAACACAGGACCGGTTTCGCGACTGGCTAAA
Source organism: Balneolales bacterium (assembly GCA_007135895.1). Taxonomy (GTDB): domain Bacteria; phylum Bacteroidota; class Rhodothermia; order Balneolales; family Natronogracilivirgulaceae; genus SLHZ01. The sequence goes on from SLHZ01000086.1 coordinate 2,357, forward strand.
GGAGAAATACGGCAGCCTTGAGTTCTTGAATCGCGCCTGGCACCGAAGTTTCACAGAATGGCACCATGTTTCTCCTCCCCGCTTCAGTACCATTTTGAGCTATACCGATTTTATCGACTGGAAGACCTTTATCTACGAGAAGCTGGTCGAAGATATGGCCATGCGATTCGAGGCCGTTCGAAAGGCGGACCCGGATAATGTGATCACTGCGCACGCCGTTGGGGCGTCCCTGTTTCAGTCGCCTTATGTCGGGGCTGGAGCTACCGATGACTTCCTGATGGCGCGCCCGCTCGATTATTACGGTGTTTCCCTTTATCCCAAGCATAACCACCCGGATCGCCACTGGTCGTTGACTACCCTTGGAACGGTCATGGATTTTACACGCAGTGCCAACCGGGAAAAAGGGGGGTGGTACGTTGGTGAGCTTCAGGCCGGACACGGACAAATCGGTCTGCTCACCGGTGATCCCATCACCCCGGATGATCATCGCCTGTGGATCTGGTCGGCCATCGCCAAAGGAGCAAAAAGTATTAACATCTATGCCTACTACCCGATGTCATCGGGCTACGAATCAGGAGGCTATGGACTGATCAACCTGGACGGAACTCTCACAGAAAGGGCCGTACATGCCGGTGAAATTGCGTCACTTGTGAATGAGCATCAGGAGCTGTTTCTGAAAGCCCGGCCGGTCGATGCCAGGATCGGAATCGTCTACAATCCGCTTTCCCAGATGGTCGGGGGAATGCAGCGCCGTGATTATCCCGGAGCGCATACCAACTCCCTGATCGGTTATTACCGGGCTTTTGCGGACCATAATATTCCTGTTGATTTTGTGCACCGGCAGCATCTTGAGCGGAATGAACTGGACTCTTATCAGCTGATTATTGTTCCCTGGCCGGTTATGTTCACCGAAGAAGCTGCAGCCGGCCTGAAAAGATTTGTCCGGAATGGCGGCCATGTGCTGGCCGAGGCCCGCCTGGCCTGGAATGACGAAAGTGGCCATGCTTCAAAAATTATACCTGGCATGGGTCTGCACAAAGTTTTCGGAGTCCGGGAGCATGAAGTGCGTATGTATGAAAGCCAGGGCATCCCCATTACCTCAACGAATCAGGATCATCCTGCCATGAAAGGCATACCGAAAGAAGAGGCGCTGACAGGCTGGTTGTACGCCATGTCCATGGTGCCGCTTCAGGGAAACAAGGCGGATATCTTGGGTGTCTTTGAAGATGGAAACACGGCATTGGTCAGTGCCCGGTATGGTGAAGGGGAAGCCATTATTGCAGGGACCTTTCTGGGTGCCGCCAATCATCCCGTTCCTGACCCGGTCAACGAACAGTTTTTTCTGAATCTTGTTGACTGGGCGGGTATCAAGAGACCGTTTGTCACCACTCACGACGGCAACACCTCCTCTCCTGTTCGGACGCGCCTTCAGAAGCACCCGCAAGCCTGGCTGCTGTTCCTGATGAACCACGGCATGACAAACGAGCAGGTCGGTGTTGACTTGCAGCTTCGGGACGGGTATTACATACTTCATGAGCTGCTGTCTGGACA
>SLHZ01000349.1 GCA_007135895.1 Balneolales bacterium
CCAATCTCAGCCATGGTTTGCAGAAAACGCAACTGCAGCGCCGTCGGAGTCTTTTCAATCATCTTGCCGGCTTCGACCAGCTTGGCAGCGGCCTGGAATTCACCCTGGGCGTTGATGATCTTCGCGCGGCGTTCGCGTTCCATTTCGGCCTGGCGCGCCATCGCACGTTGCATGGACTGCGGCAGTGTCACGTCACGTACTTCAACGGTCACCACCTTGATCCCCCAGGGATCGGTATGCTGATCGATGATCTCCTGAATCTGCTTGTTGATCTTGTCCCGTTCCGACAGCAATTCATCCAGCTCCGCCTGTCCGAGCACACTGCGAAGTGTGGTCTGCGCCAGCCAGGTCGTGGCCACATAGTACTGTTCCACATTGATAATGGCTTTTTCGGCATCCACTACCCGGAAAAATGTAATGGCATCCACATGAACGGTGACATTGTCCTTGGTAATCACCTCCTGCTTGTCCACATTGATGGTAAGAACCCGCAGGTCCACTCGTTCAATCTTATCAATGAAGGGAATGAGTATGATCAGTCCCGGCCCTTTGGTCATGTAGAATTTCCCGAGACGAAAGACCACGGCCCTTTCATATTCTCTCATGATCTTGATCATATTGGGCAAGCGAAGACCAAGGAAGATCACGATGGTGATCGCCCAGGTCAGCACTTCTGAAAAACCGAAAATTGTCTCCATTTCAGGCCTCTTTGTTTTTTGTTTGGAAAAAGTAGCGTTACTTAGCTGGTTAAAGTCCTTCAAACAGCACCGGGACTCTTTTGTTCCGTTATTTCCGGGGTTGTGCTATGGTTCCTGAACCGGCTTGACGTACAAAGTGAGCCCTTCTTTTGAAACAACTTCACACATCTGGCCTTCAGCGATGGGTTCGTCACTGCGTGCGTTCCACCATTCACCCATCATCTTGACACGTCCCCCGTGCCGGTCTACCGCATCAGCCACCAATGCCCTGCGACCCGCCAGTTCGACCAGACCGGTTGGCCGGACACCAAGCTGGGAACGGATACCGTAATAGACTATCCATCCGAAAAACAACACGGTGACAACGGTAGCCGGTATCAGCCAGGCCAGTGAAGGCTGCATATTCTGCGGGAAGTCCTGAAAAAGCATCAGGATCCCCAGGAAAAACGCCACACCGCCTCCACCCAGCAGCAGTCCGAAGGTCGGTGTAAATGCCTCCAGTACAAACAGCACAATCGCAAAGGCTATCAGCAGGAACCCGGCGATATTGATGGGCAGGGCGGCCACACCGAACAACAGCAGTATCAGTGCTATGATACCTGCCACACCGGGCAGTATGGCACCCGGCGCATTGATTTCTCCGAGTATGCCATAGATGGCGACCAGAGTGAGGATCAGCAGAACCTCGGCACGCATGAGGAATCCGAAGATGGTTTCTGCCAGGTTGGGTTCTATGCGATGGATCTCCGCATCACGCGTTTGCAGGACTTTGCCGTTGATCTCATGGCCATGCATCTGTTCCAGCAGATCCTGCAGGTCCTGTGCCAGATAATCGATCACATTGATCTCAAGCGCCTGGGTGCTGGTGATGGAGGCCCCGTCCCTGACAGCCGATTTGGCCCATTCGACGTTGCGTTCACGCCGCTCTGCCACGCTTTCGATAAAGCTTTCGGCAAAATTGAATACTTTCTTCTGCGCCACCGTATCGGTCTGCCCGCCCCCCATGGTCACCGGCGAAGCGGCGCCGATGCTTGTGGCCGGTGCCATGGCGGCTATGTGTGCCGCCAGTGTGATAAAGGTTCCGGCACTTCCGGCATTGGCTCCCTCCGGGGAGACATAGACGGCAATGGGATACTGGGTACCCAGCATCATCTGAACCAGCTCCTGGGTCACATTAAGCAGGCCGCCCGGTGTATCCAGTTCCATGATCAGCATCTCGTCACCGCGCTCCCTGGCCATCTTTAGACTGCGTGAGAGATAATTGGTTACTGTCGGACCAATGGCGCCTTCCACCCGGATAACACTGACGGTGGTCACTTCCCGGTCGCCTCTTGCGTCCTGCTGCGCGGGTAGCATCAGTCCGGCCGCGGCAACAATCAGAAGGACGGCTATGGATGTGTGCAGTTTCATCGTTTTCAGTATGGGTTTCCGTATCGGTCCCGGAATCAGTTCCTGTATCCTACTCCGTCCCTGTCCCGGTAACGGATTTAATATCGGTATCGGTATCGGTTTCCGTCTCGCTTTCCGTCTTGGTGATCATCTAATGTATTATAACAATACATTTTGCCGCTTACAAGTTCCCCACCGGCAAGCTTCCTCAACGGCGACCTGTTATTATTGGGGGCAGCGGCACGTTCAATCGGGTCCGGAGTCCGACTTCATGAGCCTTCTTGTCTGCCACATCACGTTGCCTGCTGTTACGGCATAGACCGGAGTGACAGGAACACCGGCCCGGCGCAGGGCCCGGGCTGTAAACACATTGGAGGTTTTCGGAATGTAATATCTGCCCCGAGCCCGGAAAAAAGCACTCTTCCCATAGCGGCCGGTTTCCTGATACACAGGACGCCCATCCTCGTCATAGTGAAAAGCATCCGAGAGAAAACGGCCCATTTGTTCCATTCCTTTTTCTGAAAGATGGAGGGTTACCACTTCGGCACCCGGAAAAAACTGACCCGGAGGCACATCCATAGCCACAAGATGCAGCACGCTGCCACTGGGCCATAAGGCCGCCCTGGCCAGAACCCGGAAAGGCGGATCCGGATCAGGATAGTACCGGTCGTCACCCCAGCCAATCTTCATCCATCGACCGTCAGGTATTTCCGGATGTGATGGCAGCTGTCCGGCCACAAATTCTGTTTCAACCACCAGTCCGGCATGCCAGCCCACCCTGACAATATGTACCGGCACCGGCCGCTCCGCGACCTCTTCGGGATACAACTCCGAGAGCGGTCCCAGACATCCGTTCAGCACTACTACGGTTGAGAGAAAAAAAGCATCCGGACTGGCAATGCAATGATTTTCATCGGAACGGTGTTTGGCAGTGTAAAGAAACAAAACCTTGAGACACAAACCTTGTAAAACAGAAACCATGGAAAATCAAACCATGGGAACACACCTCAGGTTTCAACAATACAACAGTAACAATTTATGGAATTAGGAATATATTCGTTTGTGGAAAACACTCCGTTGGCCGGCAGCGGTGAAACGCGGTCTGCCCGCCAAAGACTAACCGATCTTTTGGAAGAGATCACACTGGCCGATCAGGTCGGTCTGGATGTATACGCTATCGGCGAGCATCACCGGAAAGAATACCTTGCTTCCGCTCCCGCTGTTATCCTGGCGGCGGCGGCAACGCGCACGAAGTCGATCCGTCTAAGCAGTGCCGTCACGGTTCTGGGGTCAGAGGATCCGGTCCGTGTCTTCCAGCAGTTTGCCACACTGGACCTGCTCTCGGACGGCCGTGCCGAAATCATGGCCGGCCGCGGTTCGTTCATCGAATCTTTTCCGCTTTTCGGTTATGATCTGCAGCAATATGATGAGCTTTTCTCCGAAAAACTGGAACTCTTGCTGGCTTTGGGTGAGAAGGAGGTTATTTCATGGTCGGGCCGTCATCGTCCGGACATCCCGAATCGCGGCGTCTATCCCAGACCTCTTCAGGACCGGATGCCCGTTTGGGTAGCGGTGGGCGGCACCCCTCAGTCAGCCGTTCGGACCGGTTCCCTGGGTCTGCCCATGGCGATCGCCATTATTGGGGGCGATCCCCGTCAGTTTGTTCCCATGGCCACTCTACACCGCGATTCGGCGGCACGCAACGGACATCCCGAACCGGCGCTGAGTATCAACTCACACGGTTTTATCGCCAGGGATTCGCAGACAGCAAAGGACCGGGCATGGCCGGCATTCGAGCTGACCATGAACCGTATCGGGA
>SLHZ01000193.1 GCA_007135895.1 Balneolales bacterium
GTGCGCCTTTGATTTTGACAGCACGGAGTCACGCAACAGATTTCTCGGCCATGCTTTTGAGGAAGGTCTCATGATACTGCCTTGCGGTACCCATACGGTGCGGTTCCGGCCGCCATTGACCATCCAGCCCGATCATATCGACGAAGGTATGGAAATGGTTCGCAATGCGGTTGTCAAAACCGGTAAATGACAAAGCTCCTATCAGGTAATTGAACCTGTACACAGACTCCGGTGGCCCGGCAGCAGCACGCTGTCCGGGTCTGACCGGTCTGTGCCTTTTCTATAGCCGGAAAATGACTGCTCTCTATCCTGCAGGTGGATGTTTTTCAGCCACCCGCTTTTGATTGCACTCTAAAGTGCTTGTGATTGTTCCACGGCTTCCGGCAGTGTTTTTTCGTATATAGCGGTGATTTCGCGTACGGAAACATCGGCGATGTCGCGGATGATCAACCGGTCTCCGCCTGCTGTTCCGAGATGATGAGCCGGAACCCCCTGATCCCGCATGAAGTCCATCACGGTTTCCCGCTGATCTTTGGAAACACTCAGCAGGATCCCCGACTGTGCTTCGCTGAAAAGCATTTCGGTTGCACTTTGGCCTGGCAGTTCCAATGAGATCGTGGCGCCCATACCTGAAAAAATTGCCTTTTCCATTAATGCGACGGCAAGTCCACCGTCTGACAGGTCGTGGGCCGATCGGATGTAACCCCGGCGGATAGCTTCCAAAACAGCCTTTTGCAAGGTTTTCTCAAACTCCAGATCCAGGTCGGGAGCATCCCCGGCTGTCACGCCGTGGATAAAAGCGAGGTATTCGCTTGCGTCAATACCGCTCCGGGAGGCTCCCACATAAATAATCTCATCACCGGTATCCTGGAAACCAGCAGGCGTAAGGTCCTTTTCAAAATCACCCATGAGTCCCAGCATACCAATGACCGGGGTGGGGAAAATGGCCCCCTGCGGATTCTCGTTGTAAAAACTTACATTCCCACCGGTTACGGGTGTATTAAGGATCCGGCAGGCATCGCCCATTCCCCCAACCGCTTCGCTGAAAGTCCAGTAGACTTCGGGTTTGTAAGGATTCCCGAAATTCAGGCAGTTGGTGACAGCGACAGGCTCGGCACCCGAGCAAACCACGTTTCTGGCGGCTTCAGCCACAGCAATTTGTCCTCCTTTCCTGGGGTTCAGATAGACATATCGGCCGTTGCAGTCGGTTGACATGGCCAGGGCTTTGCCGGTTCCCTTTATTCGAACCACTCCGGCATCTGACGGCCCGGGACCCGCCACCGTGTTGGTCCGCACCATGTGATCATACTGCTCGTAGACCCACCTTTTGGAGGCAATATTGGGGGATTCAAGCAGCCGGACCATGGTTCCCTGCAAATCCTCGGCATCCATGTAGGGGGACAAGTCCATGGTTGCTGTCTTTTCGAGGTATGCCGGCTTCTGCTTTTCACGTATGTAAACAGGCGCTCCGCCACCCAGAACCAGGCTTGATGCCGGTATATCCGCTTTAACCTGACCATCACGCAGATAGGTCACACGTCCGGTTTCATTGACCTCGCCGATCACTACGGCATTGAGATCCCATTTGTCATACACATCCATGACCTCCTTTTCCCGGCCCCTGGTCACGACCACCAGCATCCGTTCCTGGCTTTCTGAAAGCAGGATTTCGTAGGCGCTCATATCCTCCTCCCTGAGCGGCACCTTGTCAAGATCAATACGCATGCCCGTCCCGCTCTTGGCACTCATCTCCGAACTGGAGCAACTGATACCCGCCGCCCCCATGTCTTGCATACCGACAACGGCACCTGTTTTGAGCGCCTCCAATGAGGCTTCCAGCAACAGTTTTTCTGTGAATGGATCACCGACCTGCACACTTGGACGCCTGGCCTCGCTCTCCTCACTGATCTCCTCGGAGGCAAAGGTCGCCCCGTGTATTCCGTCACGTCCGGTGGATGCTCCGACGATAAGAACCGGATTCCCGGGTCCGTCCGCAACGGCCGATGCGGTTTCGCCCTGTCTGACCACCCCAACACTCATGGCATTGACCAGGGGATTGCCTTCATAGCTCTTGTCGAAGCAGATTTCTCCGGCCACTGTTGGTACACCAAAGGAGTTGCCGTAATCAGCGATTCCTCTCACCACACCGTCCAGAAGATAACGCACGCGGGACTGGTCAAGTGAGCCGAATCGCAGGGAATTCAGCGCGGCTATGGGGCGCGCACCCATCGTAAAAATATCGCGATGGATACCACCCACACCTGTGGCAGCTCCCTGATAGGGCTCCACGGCAGAAGGATGATTATGGCTCTCAATCTTGAAAGCACAGGCCAGACCTTCACCAATATCCACCAGTCCGGCATTCTCTTCACCGGCTCCTACCAGCAACCGGCTGCCGCTGCGTGGAAGAGTTTTCAGGACCGCAATCGAATTTTTGTAGGAACAGTGTTCACTCCACATTACCGAGTAGACTCCCAGCTCGGTGAAGGTAGGCCGCCGGCCGAGATATTCGCATATTTTTTCAAACTCTTCCACGGAAAGTCCGTGTTCGACGACAAGCTCCGGGGTTACTTCCGGTTCGGAATAACGTAAGGTTGACATTTTTCAGATTAATTGTAACAGGTGTAAAGGACTGCCCGTCTCATCCCGACCGGGCGCATTCCCTCATGAAAGCACAGCCAGCAGTTCCGAAAACGCATGAAAAACCAGGTCAGGCTTTTCTGCCATCTTCTTCAACTCTGCCGGGTTGTCAAGAAAATCCTTTTCAGGTACATACCACGCGGTTTTCCAGCCGCTTTGCAGCCCGCCGATGATATCCGAGGAATAGGAGTCACCAACATAGAGAATTTTTTCGGGGGGATACCCTGCCATTTCTGCTGAATAATGGAATATTCGCCGGTCCGGCTTCAGATAACCCACCTCTTCGGATATGATCAGAAGACGGCAGTACCGCTGAAAGGAAAAATACTCAAATTTCTTCTTTTGCACCGCAGTAAAACCATTGGTCATGATACCGCAGGGATATTTTTCGCAAAGTTTCACAAAAACATCACGGGCATCCTCAATCCAGTCCCAATGGCGGCTGTAGGCATCCATGTAAACGGCATCCGCCTCTCTCCAGTCTACATTTTTCACTTCCAGTTCTTTGAATGTATTTTCAAATCGCTTTCTTTTGAGGGAGGCCTTGTTAATACTGTTGTCGCGATAGCGCTCCCACAGACCGGCATTCACACGGCCAAAGGTGGCAGTCAGTTCTTTCGGATCAAGCTCCTGAAGAGGCGGGAACTTTGTCCACAGATCTATAAGTCCACGCTCCTGCGCGGTCCGATGGTCGATCAACGTGTCGTCAAGATCAAAAAACAGGAATGATATCCCGTTCAGATCCGTTTTTTCATGTAACTGGTTCACAGGATTCAACCAAGATGATTACGAATCATGATAACTTTGGATAACGAATAAAGGGCAAAAATACGAGGTTATCTTGCCTTTATCATCTCAAATTTCCATTATCACTGATAATATCAAACCCAAAACACAACCCTTATGGCACGCACTCCTTCAAATATGATTCCGCTGGGTACTCCGGCGCCTGATTTTACTCTTCCGGATCCCACGGGCAACGTTTATTCCCGGGATGATCTGGTAGGCCCGAAAGGCCTTCTGGTCGTCTTTTACTGCAATCACTGTCCGTTTGTCAAGCATATCCGGGAGGTATTTACCCGTATTGCACACGAATACATGGACAAGGGAATTGGTGTCGTGGCCATCAATTCCAATGACGTCGAAAACTATCCCGACGATTCTCCCGAAAAAATGGCCGAAGAAATCCGGAACCACGGTTACCGTTTCGCCTATCTCTATGACGAAAGCCAGGAGACGGCACGAAACTACGATGCCGCCTGTA
>SLHZ01000317.1 GCA_007135895.1 Balneolales bacterium
CCAGTGAGAATAGGGGCTGATCGCCAGGCTGTAGAGACGCTGGGGCAGGGTATCTGCCGGGCCCAGAATCATACCCAGCCAGTGATTGGGCAGATAGTTGTTTCCAAATGAGGTGAAAAGCAATGGTGCGGCTTCTCCCGCGGCTCTGGCAAAAGCAATCAGGGTTCCGGTGACCAGGCCATAGCGCGCGGCAGGCATGACGGTCGACAAAACCACCCGCCAGCGCGGGAGTCCGATGGCAAGACCGGCTTCCCGAATGGACCATGGAATAGCCATAAGGGCGCTTTCTGTGCCACGGGCAATGATGGGAATCATGACAAAAGCCAGGGCAACACCGCCGGCCAGTCCGGAAAAAGTGCCCATGGGTTTTACAACCAGGACAAAAGCGAGCAAGCCCTTGAGGACGGCCGGCATGCCATTGAGGGTGTCATTCATGATTCTCAGTGGCGGGTTGAGCTTGTTATCCGGGTATTCCGACAACATTATACCGGCTCCCATTCCGACGGGGACGGCGATTATCAGCGCCAGGGAGTCGACGACCAGGGTTCCCAGAATCGTGTGCACCAGCCCGGTGGGCCGGCCCTGCATAGCCCTTGAGGGAGAGCCCAGTTCCTGGGTGAAAAAATCCCAGTTCAAGGCACTGATTCCATGGGTGATAATATGAACAATGATAATGATCAGTGGCAGCATGACGGCGATGGTGCTGATCACCAGCAAGGATTCCATGATGCGATCCCGAATGGTTCTTTGCAGCATGGACTTCATTTTTACCCCGTTGTATTGACGAAACGCCATCATATCGATTGCCCTCCTGTTATGGAGAATTTTCGGGTCAGCCAGGCGGCCAGGAGGTTTACGATCAGGGCGATGACGAAAAGAGTGAAGCCAACGGCCATCAGGCTGGAAAGATGGAGGCTCTCCACGGCTTCACGGAATTCGTTCACAATGACCGAAGGCATGGTGGCCCCTGCGCCCATGATGGAGAAAGGCAGGGTGTTTTTATTACCCACGAGCATGGCAACGGCCATGGTTTCACCGATAGCACGTCCGAGTGAGAGGATCGCTCCGGCCAGAATACCCCCTCTGGCATAGGGCAGTACAGCCATCCGGATCACTTCCCACCGGGTTGCTCCAAGGGCTCGGCAGGCCTCGCGTTGCTCCACGGGTACTGCTCGTATGGCGTCTTTGGTAAGAGCCGTGGTGTACGGGAGGATCATGAGTGACAGGACAATCGTCGCTGTTGCCATGCCGAAACCCATGGGACTGCCCAGCAGAGGGAGCAGTTCGGGATAATTCGCCTCAGACCACAGGAAGACCGGAAGATAGATGGTCTCTCTGAGCCATGGCGCAAGTACAAAAATCCCCCATATACCTATGACTACACTGGGAATGGCAGCGATCAGCTGTATGAGATTGTCAATAATGTTGGCAAGCCAGCGGGGTGCGTATTCGGCGATGAAAATGGCTACGGCTATGGCGGGAAGGAAAGAGATAGCCAGTGCGACCAGACTGGTGACAATGGTTCCGAACAGGAACGGAAGGGCACCGAAGACCAGTTGCACGCCGGGGTCCCAGGTTGTTCCCGAGACAAATCCGATCAGGCCAAACCGGTTGAGGGCAAGACTTCCTTCCCCGTACAGAACAACCGCCATGGCAATGGCCAGGGCTATGATCGATATGCCCAGAAGAACGACAACGAATGAGAAGATCCAGTCGCCCGCCTGCCGGTAGAGAGCCGATGGCGGGCGCCGGACTATTTCCCGGGTTTGTTTATTAATTCTTGTTTCTGGTTTCATGCAGATAAAGGAATCAATCCGGACTCAGTTTCAGCCCGGATGATCTCCTCTTATTGTTCGTCAAGTATTTCCTGTCCGAGTAATTCACCGCGCCACTTTAGCTGGCGGATCATCTCCATATTCTTGTCCAAAGCGGTCTGTGGCAGCCGGGCGTAGCCGAGTTTCTCCGACATGTTTTGTCCGTCGGTGATTGCCCAGAGCAGAAAGCGGATCAGTTCGGCGGCTTCCTCCCGATTGCGGATGGCATTGTTGGCGTCCAGATTTTCATACACCAGCATCCATGCAAACCCGGCTATGGGATAACCATGCTCTGCGGGAGTATTGGTGAAAAGAATCCGTGTATCGTCGGGCAGGTCAATGTTGGCCGCTTCAGAGGTGGCCCGGAAGCTGGGCTTTATGACATTGCCCGAAGCATTAATAACAGAACCATAAGACATGTCATTGAGCAGCGCATAAGCATAGCTGTTATATCCGATAGCTCCCGGCAGGTTCTGAACGGCTCCTGCAACCCCTTCATTACCGTTGCCACCGATGCCGGTCGGCCAGTTGACACTGGTAGCAAAACCCACCCGTGTGCGCCATTCTTCAGAAACCCTGCTCAGAAAACTGGTGAAGATATTGGTGGTGCCGGAGCCGTCGGAGCGGTGGACTACCACAATCGGGAGGTTGGGAAGATCCTTGCCGGGATTCAATTGAACGATGCGTGAATCGTTCCAGCGTTTGATCGTTCCCATATAAATATCTACCAGCACCTCACCGCTAAATACCAGTCCTTCGCCGATACCGGGGAGGTTGTAGGTGATGACAACATCGGCGAGAGTAATGGGCAGGTTGAAGGCCCTCCCGCCGGTTGCCTGTTCAACATTGCCCATCACCTCATCGGAAAGAAAAGCTTCAGTCATTCCGAACATGACGGTTTGCTCGATAAACTGGCGGATGCCCCCTCCGGAACCGATCGACTGATAGTTGACCGTTATTCGGTTTCTTGTCAGATCCCGGTAATCATCGGCCATTGCTGTAATCAGGGGGGCCGGGAATGTTGCGCCGGCTCCGAGAATGTCAATGCGATTATCGGTGCCGATTTGTCGTGACGGGTCTCTCTTTTCTGTATCACCGTTGCCACAGGCAAAAGCAGTTGTTGCCAGAATAAGAATACCGGCAAGCAATTTGAGATTATTCATAGGTTGTTTTTTTTTGAATCAGGTGAGGCAGGTCCGGAAGTTTCCGAGAATGTCTGCCGTTTTGATGTTTGAAACAATGTGACCGGGGGTAAAACAGGTCTCCCGGAACAGCCACATGTTAGGAAGGCATTGTTACCGGCGTATTATGTCAATGTTATCGAATTGTTAAGAAATACGATCGATCTTTGGATGCAGTAAGTGTCGATGTGTATCTTTAGGCCGCATGGGATTGCTGTCATGCCGCCAACGGGTCAGAATTATTTCACGAGGTCATTATGTCATATAATCTGTTTGATTTTTTACAGCTGATCGGATCTCTCGGAATCTTCATATACGGAATGAAAATTCTCAGCGACGGCTTGCAGAAAGTGGCTGGCGGCAAATTGCGCAGTATCCTCAAGGGGATGACCAAAAACAGGTTCATGGGTATCATGACCGGTTTCACAGCAACTACGATTACCCAGTCTTCCACCACCACCACGGTTATGGTGGTCAGCTTTGTGAATGCCGGACTGCTGACTTTTCTGGAGTCGACCGGTGTGATCATGGGAGCCAACATAGGCACAACGGTTACGGCCTGGATGGTTTCCATCTTCGGTTTCCGGTTTCAGATCACACCGATAGCCATCAGCATGATTGGCATTTTCTTTCCTTTTTTGTTTGTCAGAAGACAAAAACTCCGGCATATGGCCGAGGCCATTATCGGTTTTGGAATCCTGTTTATCGGTTTGGAGTTTCTTAAGGATTCGGTGCCCGATATACAGCAGAATCCGCAAATTCTGGCTTTTTTAGATCGTTTCACCGACTTTGGCTTTTTGTCAACGGTTATGTTTGTGCTGGTTGGGACTTTGCTGACGCTCATGGTTCAGTCGTCGAGTGCCGCCATGGCGATCACCCTGGTGATGCTGGCCCAGGGCTGGATTGACTTTCACATAGCCGCTGCCATGATTATGGGGGAAAACATCGGGACTACCGTAACGGCAAACATAGCAGCTCTTGTTGGAAACGTGCACGCCAAGCGTGCCGCCCGGTTTCATCTGATTTTCAATCTTATAGGTGTTTTATGGATGATGCTGGCGCTGCCCTACGTCCTTTTATTCATTGACTACATGGTGGTTAATTTTACTCCGGCGCAGCTGTCGATACTGGATGAATCGCTGGAGGCCCGGATAAATGCTACACTGGGTCTGTCTCTTTTCCATACCACCTTCAACCTCTTGAATGTGCTGTTTCTGGTTGCGTTTGTCCCCTACATGATTCGTGTGGTGGAGTGGTTGCAGCCGTCCCGCGGGGCCGAGGACGAACAGAAGACCCTCAAGTTTATCAGTGCAGGCCTGATGCCGACGGCCGAGTTGTCGATTGATGAGGCTTACAAGGAGGTGGAACTGATGGGCAGGATTGCTGAAAAAATCAGTTTCAGCACCTATGGTCTCTTTTTCAAGGATGTCTCCATGCGCCAGAAGTTCCTTGAGAAAATTAAAAAAAGAGAAGAGATAACGGATCGTATTGAGTTGGAGATTGCCAAATATTTGACCAGTATCACCGAAATGAATCTTTCACAACAGGCTTCCCTTCGAGTGAGAAGCATGCACCGGATGATCAATGATATTGAGCGTATTGCTGATATCTACTATCAGGTTTCAAGGACCTTTGACCGGATGGTTTCCGAGGATATCACCCTGCCCGGGGATGCCAATGAAGAGATCGCCGATATGATGCAGCTAATCCAGGATGCCTTGCAGCTGATGCGTCAGAATATGGCTGGTGAGTACGGAGTGGTCAATATGAACCGTGCCTGGCTCATGGAGACCAAGATCAATGCTTTCCGGGATGAGCTGAGGCAACACCACTACCGGAGACTTGAGCAGGGAGACTACGATGCGCGTACCGGAATTTTTTATCTCGACTATATCAACAGGCTGGAAAAGATCGGCGATCACATATTGAATGTCAATGAAGCCGCCGCCGGATTGAAGTAGTCTTCAGAGCAGCACCGGATGACTCCGTTCGTTTTGGTCTTTGTAAAATGGGATATGCTGCCCCGGCAGAGGCTGTCGGGCATCCATCAATAACGGTATAGTGCGGCAACCTGGGCGTGGTCCGGCATTTCGTTTTGAGGAAGTACATAAACCCTGCTGCCTCTTTCCAGGCCTTTGATGGAGAGCCAGTTCATCAGGTCGACATCGTCATTGCCGGGCCTGTTGGTAAAAAGGACCTGATGGTTTTCATGGTCGTACCGGCCCCATTTGACCAGATCCTTGGTCACGAAAATGGCTTCAGACTTTCCCATGACCGTTGCGGCAATAATCTCCGACGGATCGCGGGAAACTCTCTCTTCCGGACTTTCCCCGAAGAGCCGTATGGCCTCATAGAGGTCTTTGAGGAAGTGGTCCTTGATGAAGCTCCAGCCCATCTCACGCAGTTGTGTATCGGTAAGGGTGTCCGGGTTCTGTTTGATGCTTTTTTCCAGCACTCTGCCATAGCCGTTAATTTTCCGGTATAAGGCGGTGTTGGTTTTGAGGCCGGCCAGAAGCAGGGGGTCGTTGATTTTTTTCAGGGCCGCCGTCAGTTCTTTTTCCATTTCCCTGAAGTAGACCTGAGTAATCTCTTTTTTGTCCTCTTCCGTGGAACCGTGACCAAAAAACTGCGCCCGTCCACCTTCTTTGCCCCCGGTATGAAACTGTATTTGCGGTTCCGGCTTTACTTCGAGCCAGTCGTTGACGGATATTTGAACCGCCCGGGGCGTTATGTTCGTTACGTCGGCTCTTGTACAACGAAGCAATCGAATCTTTTCCTGACTGACGGCAAGGATGCAATAGGTGCCATTAATACTGATCATGGGCAGCAGGGGTGTGACCCAGAAGTGATCGGAGACATAGACGGTTTCTTCGGTTTCATAGGGCAGTTTGAAGATTTCCATGAAGGCGTCGGTCAGATAGGTCACCATGCCGTGTTCCATGGCTGACCAGAAAAGGGGCTGTTGCAAAAGATCTCTTGCGGGTTTCAGTAACTCGGTGACAGCGTTTTCTTTCAAACCGGCCTGTTTCAGTTTTTCAGTTGCAGAGGAAAGGAGGTTTTTGAACCGTATGGGATTCTGCTGGCGATCGTCGCCTACTTTATATGTTGGAAGAGAGAGAGTGATTTTAAAGCTCCCTTCTTTATCAATCAACTGGCGGATAGTTTTTTCGGTTACCATAGAGCACCTCCAGGATTTAAGATCGCAATAGTGATTGTTTGTAGCGCCGCCCCCACCGGTCGTATGCTTCTGCCGTTATATGGCGGGTTCCGGGGGAGACCGGTGCATGAAAAAGGTGGTTGGTGGAGACCGGATTAACCCAGGTTCGCCGGGGGGGCTTGTTGGGTCCGTCCATACGTTCAACAGCCAGGGGGTCCAGGCCGGTTCTTTGCTTCATTCGGCCGCGTTTCATTCCGTCTTCATACCAGAATATCTGCCATTCCGGATCCCAATCCCAAATATTGGCCAATATGTGACCTGCCAGATCAGGGTCTGAACCGGTCTCATAGAGGCGCATCTGATGGTTTGGGTCATGACCGGTGGCCTTGTATTGCCACCGCAGTTCACTGCCGCGGACTTCGTAGATACTGTAGCCGTTGGGAGTGCCGTCGAAACAAATCTGGCCGCTCCACCATGCGCCACAAGCTGTTCCATGAATATGCTCATGCACCGATCCTTCAAATACATGCTCATGCTCGTGCATGTGGGCAGATAGTATGTGGGCATTGTAGGGCTCGAGCAATTCGTAAAGAGCTCTTCTGTTGGTGGTGGAAAGGCGTGGGGAGGGGTTGTTTTGACCGGTTCTGAGATGCTGTGAACTAAAAGCGGGAATATGCATGGCCACCACAACGGTGCGTCCCGGTTCCACATGGCGGAGGTCGGCCCTAAGCCAGTCTAGCTGGTCCCGGTCCAGATAACCGACATAACCGGCACCATGCCAAAAAATGTTATTCAGTACCACAAAATGGACTTCACCTGCTTCAAATGAATAGTGAGAGGGGCCGAAATAGGTGTGAAAAACCTTGTGGGATTCCTGGGAAGTCCGGACATCAAAGAGAATGTCATGATTACCGATAACCTGGAAGAAAGGTATCCCCGTCTTTTTAACCGCTTTTTCGTATTCGGGAAAAAGCTCAAGATTATCAAACATCAGATCACCACAGCCGATTCCAAAGACAGGTTTTCCCTCGGTTGTGCTTAATTTGAGGTTGCGGATATCGGGAATGGTTTCATTGTGAAATCGAGCCACTTCGTATTCGTTTTCAGTCTGCGGATCTGCCATCAGCAGAAAATGATAATGCTCCGGATCATGCACTTCGGACAGCGGCTCAAGTTCAAAAGAGGTAGTCATCCGGCCGTTTGTGTCGGGATCAATTCTTTGATAAAAACGGGCCGTTCCGGTCGGGTTGACAGGTATTCGATAGCCCGAAGGCAGGCTGAGATAGACAAAGTCCCTTCTTCCGTCCGAATAAAGGTCAAACGCTCCCTCTTTGTCGGTTCTGGTAACGCGAATGCCATCGGTTACTGAAACACCGGCGAGGGCTTTGCCCCGGACATGAACGTTGCCCCGGATGCGCACGCCTTTTTCCGCAGTGTGTTTCCTGGTGGTATGGAGGGCTTTGCTGTTTAAAGCAAAAGGTTTTTTTGGGATCAGCAGTCCTGTTGCCGCCAAAAGGCCTGCTTTTTTCAAAAAATTGCGTCTTGATGTCAGAAAGGAGGATAAGTGCGGGTTTTCTGCAGTCATATTCCGGAATTGAAAAAGAGCAGGAGGGTTATGCTTGTACAGGTAATATACATTAGAGTTCATATCGGCTCAAGCATTAAGATGACTACTTTTTGTTTTGAGTTGATGAATTCAAATCAATATTATCTGGTAAAGATTTTGTAAAATGCCGGGACGCCGTGTGGCCCGGATCTGGTGGAATCGCCGGGTCAATCAATGAAACATAATGGTAATCATGGAAAACGATACGATACGCGCACCACAAGGCAGTAAGCTGAGTTGCCGTGGCTGGCATCAGGAGGCGGCCATGAGAATGCTCATGAATAATCTGGACCCCGATGTTGCCGAAAAACCACGGGATTTAATCGTGTATGGAGGTACGGGCAAAGCCGCCCGGAACTGGGATTCTTATCATCGTATCATCGCCACTTTGCGTCGTCTTGAAAACGATGAAACCCTTCTGGTACAGAGCGGTAAACCGGCAGGGGTTTTCCGGACACACGAAGAGGCGCCCCGGGTACTGATCTCCAATTCCATGCTGGTGCCCCGCTGGGCCACGTGGAAGGAGTTTCGGAGGCTGGAAGAGCTGGGGCTTACCATGTATGGGCAGATGACGGCAGGGTCCTGGATCTATATTGGAAGTCAGGGCATTTTACAGGGTACATATGAGACGTTTGCTTCCTGTGCCGAAAGGACATTCGGCGGTTCTCTGGCCGGGCGGCTGGTGTTGACAGCCGGACTCGGCGGAATGGGCGGTGCCCAGCCGCTTGCGGCAACCTTGAATGGCGGTGTTTGTCTGGCCGTTGAAGTCGATCCGGAACGTGTGCACAAAAGGGTGAAAACGGGATACTGTGACGTCTTTGAAGAGGATCCGGAACGGGCTCTGAAACGGGCGCTTGAAGCCTGTGAAGAAAAAAAGCCCTTGTCGATCGGACTCGTCGGTAACATTGCCGAGATAATGCCTTGGCTGGTCCGTCGGGAAATTGTTCCCGATATTGTTACCGATCAGACTTCGGCCCATGATCTTCGCGAAGGATACATACCGGCGGGTCTGACTCTTGAGGCGGCCTCCCGAATGAGGGAAAAAGAGCCCGGGCGCTATGAGGAAATGGTACTCGATTCCATGCAGGAGCATGTTCGGGCGATGCTGACATTGAAAGAAAAAGGAGCGGTTGTTTTTGATTATGGCAACAATTTGCGCGGACAGGTAGCTGATCTCAGGAGCATGCACGAAGCGTTTGATATTCCGGGTTTTGTGCCGGAGTTTATCCGTCCTCTTTTCTGCAGGGGGTCAGGACCTTTTCGATGGGCGGCGTTATCGGGGGATCCTCAGGATATCTATCGTACCGACCGTGAGGTCATGGAGGCTTTCCCGGAGAAGCATCGTCTGGTGCGGTGGATACAAAAAGCGGGCGAAAAAATTTCGTTTCAGGGACTCCCTTCCAGGATTTGCTGGCTGGAATATGGTGAAAGGGCCGAGATGGGCGCCCGATTCAACCGGCTGGTTAAAAAAGGGGAGTTGAAAGCGCCCATTGTCATTGGGCGTGATCATCTGGATACCGGCTCGGTGGCATCACCCAACCGGGAAACGGAAGGGATGCGTGATGGTTCGGATGCGATAGCGGACTGGCCTGTTCTCAATGCCCTGCTGAATACCGCTTGCGGAGCCAGCTGGGTCTCCCTGCACCACGGTGGCGGAGTGGGCATAGGGTACTCGATCCATGCCGGGATGGTCTGTGTTGCCGATGGCACGGAATCCGGTGCGCGAAGACTTGAGCGGGTCCTGACAGCCGATCCGGGTACGGGAGTCATGCGACATGCTGATGCCGGTTATGATGAGGCTGTGCTGACGGCCAGGGAGCGTGGCATTGACCTGCCGATGATGGATTAACATTTATTTTGACATGCTGTTCTCATGACATTGACTACTTCTCCAATTACAATAGAAAACCTTTATGAAGATCTGAGGCAGCGGTTCGGGAGCCTCGTGAGCGAACCGCCGGAGCTTCTTGCATCCCGCGCGGTTGTTGACAGGGCCCTGGCCGATGGCCGGGCCTACTATGGGATCAATACCGGATTCGGTGCACTGGCAGACAAACGAATAGGCAATGAAGACTTGAGCCGTCTTCAGACCAATTTGCTGTTGAGTCATGCGGTTGGTGTAGGGGAACCTCTCAGCCGGGATATTTCACGGTTGATGGTTCAGCTCAAGCTCCATACGCTGGCATTGGGTTATTCCGGTGTTTCGCTGCCCGTGTTTCAACAACTGAGGCATTATCTTGAAAGGGACCTCATTCCCGTGATACCTTCGCGGGGAAGCCTGGGTGCTTCGGGCGATCTTGCGCCACTCGCACACATGGCTTTGCCTCTAATTGGACAGGGATATTTCTGGGATGAAGCAGGCGAAAAGCCGGTTGCGGCCCGGGAGCTTCTTGATAAATATGGAATCCGTCCCGTTACACTTCAGCCCAAAGACGGACTGGCGCTTATAAATGGCACCCAACTTATGACCGCTTGCGGGGCCTGGATCCTTCACCGGTCACTTCATCTGCAAAAAGTTGCGGATATTGCCGCATCGATGAGCCTTGAAGCGTTACAGGGAAGCATTGTACCTTTTGATGAGCGAATTCAACAATTGCGCCCCCATCCGGGCCAAAAAGAAGTGGCGGAGAATGTCCGTGCTTTACTACGGGAAAGCGAGATCCTCGAAAGTCACCGCCACTGTGGCAAAGTTCAGGATCCCTACTGCCTGCGCTGTGTTCCGCAGGTGCACGGGGCCAGCAGAGATGCTTTGAGATATAGCAGAGAGGTACTGGAAATAGAGATCAACTCTGTAAATGACAACCCGCTTGTATTTGATAACGGGGATATCCTGAGTGGCGGTAATTTTCATGGTCAGCCGCTGGCACTTGCCCTGGATCATGCCGCCGTGGCTTTGGCGGAACTGGGCAGTATCTCTGAGCGGCGTATCTATCTGTTACTGGAAGGTCATGACGGTTTGCCAAGGCTGCTCATGCAGGAAACGGGGATAAACTCCGGGTTCATGATTCCCCAGTATACCGCGGCATCGCTGGTTTCGGAGAACAAGATACTGTCACATCCGGCATCGGTTGACTCTATTCCGACCAGTCTGGGACAGGAAGACCATGTAAGCATGGGAAGCATATCCGCCATAAAACTGCTTAAGGTTTTTGAGCATGTGGAGATTATCCTGGCGATTGAGCTGCTGACGGCGGCGCAGGCGCTTGACTTCCGCAAGCCGTTGCGACCGGGTCGCGGTGTACTGGCCGCTCATGATTACTTGCGGGCGGCCATTCCGCACCTGGAGGAGGATCGTTTCATGAAGGATGAGATTGACCGGAGTATTTCATTGCTTCGGGAACCCGAAATGATAAAAAAAGTAGAAAAAGAATGCCGAACAATGAAGTGATCCGGGTTTTAAAAAATATTGGGACTCTGGCTGTCTGTCCGGACCGGGGCGGGCAGGATGAGCTCGGCATGATCGCCGATGCGGTTATTATTTGGGAAGGCGATACGATACTATGGGTCGGATCAAAACAGGATTTCGAAACCATGGCAGGAGCGGAAAGCCCTGACGGGATCGAAGTGGCGAAAGAAACAGACCGGGCACGGAAACCCGAAGAAGCGATTGGAAGTCCGCATAGTGTGATCAGAAAGGTAGCGGAAGGCAAAGCGGAGATCTTCGATGCCGATGGACGGGTGGTGATACCCGGATTGGTTGATTGCCATACGCATCTTGTTTTCGGGGGGTGGAGAGAGGATGAATTTGCCATGCGATCTCTCGGAAGATCCTATGAAGATATTGCGGCAGCCGGCGGTGGTATCCTGAATACCGTGCGGGCTACCCGTGCCGCTACCGGTCAGGAACTGTTTGAAAAAAGCGTCCGACTGCTTGAAAAAATGATGGCACTGGGAGTGACCACGGTTGAATGCAAGAGCGGTTACGGACTCAGTCTTGAACACGAGATGAAGCAGTTGCATGTCTGCAAGCGGCTTGCTTCTGTCTCCCCGGTGCGTATTGTGCCGACGCTGCTCGGTGCTCATGCCATACCTCCGGAGTATGACGGTGACAGAGCCGGGTATGTGAATCTCGTCTGTCGTGAGATGATACCGGCTGCGGCTGAAAACAAATTGGCCAAGTACTGTGATGTTTTTGCAGACGGCCCGGCTTTTACCAATGAGGAGGCGGAACGGATATTTCAAGCCGGTCTTGATCATGGCTTGAAGCCCAAGCTGCATGCGGACCAGCTTGCATCAAACGGTGGGGCGGAGCTCGCGACTCGTATGGGCGCGGTTTCTGCCGATCACCTGGAGTGTATTTCCGACGAGGGTATTGCAGCTCTTGCGGAGTCGGATACAGTGGCGGTTAGTCTGCCCCTGGCTACATATTATCTGAGGAAAAAACCCCTGCCGGCCCGCCGGTTGATGGATGCCGGTGTTCCTGTTGCCGTTTCGACTGATTTTAATCCGGGATCGGCCCCGAGTTATCACCTTCCTCTGGCTATGCATCTGGCCTGTACCCTTCAGGCCATGTCACCGGCAGAAGTGATAAAGGGTGCTACTCTTTATGCCGCCCGCGCATTGGAACTGGAAAATATAACCGGATCCATTGAGCGGGGGAAAAAAGCTGACTTTGTGGAACTGGATACGCCTTCAGTCAATCACTGGCTGTCGCATTTCGAACCTAATTGTGCTGTCCGGGTCTGGGCAGGTGGAGAAATAATATGAAGAAAGATATCCGTATTGGAGATATAATGCGAAGTACCCGTCAACGTGTGCCAGGGACAAAACAAAGACCCTCTTTTGCACTGGTTGGCAGTCCGGTTGATGAGGGAGTGATGCGCAATGGAGGCCGCCCGGGTTCTGCGGAGGCGCCGGCAGCCATACGACGTCATCTGTTCAAAATGACACCCCCACCCGATATCCACGATGCGTTTATTGGGCTTGTTTCTTCCGCAACAGACCTTGGTGATGTTGCAAGGGGCCCGATGGAGGCGATGCAGCAGCGGCTTGGTGATATGGTGGCCCCTTATCTGGAAGCAGAAGTGCCTGTGATTATTCTTGGCGGCGGACACGAAACCAGTTACGGACACCACCTCGGCTATCGGAAAGCGGGAATCCGCCACCAGATCATCAATCTGGATGCCCATGCGGATGTCCGGCCGCTGCTTTCCGGAAAAGGACACTCAGGAAGTCCCTTCCGGCAAGTTTTGGAAGATCCCGCCAGTGGCTGCACGGGCTACATTGCCGCTGGTCTGCAGCCACATTCTGCCGCCGGGGAACATGTCGATTTCATCTGGCAACAGGGGGGAAGCGTCCACTATTATGATGAGGTTAACAAAACCCTGATTGAGCGGCTGTACAAAGACCGGAGAATGAAGATCATGGCGACGTTTGACATGGATGCCCTGGATCAGTCCGTCGCCCCAGGGGTGAGTGCCCCTAACCCGAATGGTCTGGACAAGAGTTTGTGGCTCAAGGCATTTCGTATGGCTGGAGAGAACTATTCTGTAACCTCCATGGATTTGGTAGAGGTCAATCCGGTCTTTGATCGGGACGAGCATACTTCCCGGCTGGCCGCGTTATCGGTATGGAGCTTTCTGGTCGGTCTTTCCTTACGTTAAAGGCGTCCGGTTTTGCATTCGAAGCGAATTATTGCTCTGTTTATCGCTACTTTTTTCGGATGTTGACATTACCCATCAGGCTTTGAAACCGGTACTCGGGTCCGCCACCATTGATGTCTGCGATGATCCATTCTTTTGTGCTGTCGGAAAAGAAGCCCTTCCCATCACCAGAATGAGTGCCGTCTTTATTTATCCTGACATCAAAATCAGTATAAACAGCACCATAGATCGATTTCATTCTGGCTGTAAAAGGGGTATCAGCGGGAAAAGTGACATCAATGTTTCCTGAAAAAGCACTGAATGCCATGGGTTTGTTCTTGTCAACCTTGTGAAAAACGGCATGTATATCTCCCTGAACCGTATTTAATACAGCGGTACCGGCAACATCCAGAAGGGTGATATTGCCGTTTACATTGTTTATTTCGATATCACCATTAACCTGCTCCACCTGCAGGGTGTCGCCCCGAATCAAGGAGAGATCGAGAGAAAAATTCTTTGGCACCAGTATGTCAAAAGCCAGATTATCTGCAGCGGAGGCGTTTCGGATATCGACGACATTGTTTTGTTCGTAGGCATGAAACCGGCTTCCGGGAACATCGATTCTCCGCAAACCGTCCGGTGCGCCAGAAGGGGAGTCGGATTCCATGGCTCTTCCATAATACCGGATAATGACACGGTCCCCGTCATACCCCGTAACCTTTAAAGAACCCATAATGGACTTAAAAGTAAGGCGGCCGGGCTGTCCCGGCTGGCTCAAGGCCACAGAGACCGTATCCTGAACCGTCGTATAACGAAAGAACGGGTTTTCTATTTGCATCCATGTGCCGGGTTCCGGTGTGTTGGCGATCTTTTCATTGATAGAAGCCGTGTTCTCTTTTACGGCAGCCATGCCTTGCTGTATGGAGCGTTGAATGCTTTCCCCAAGGTTTTTCAACCCGGTCGAGTCAATTGGTGTGGCCAGGACAAGACAGAAAAGAAGCAGGAAGCCCTTGGAGTATAACACCCGAAAACGAAGACGGTTATCTTGATTTCCAATTTCTTTGCG
>SLHZ01000075.1 GCA_007135895.1 Balneolales bacterium
CCCTGGATTCTTCAACAGCTCCGCAACTCGACGAACAGGTCAGGGAGGTTGTGCAAAACAACCCTGATGCACTGGTGCTGGATGTCGAGAAGCTCGATTTTATGTCCTCCGCCGGATTGCGGATCATTATTTTTGCAAAACAGAAACTGGGAGCGGCGGTTTCACTGACGCTGGTCAAACCGCAGGAACAACTTATCGAAACCCTGAAAATGACAGGATTGATCCATAGTGTTCATATTGTGGATTCCTACCCCTGACAGGAGATCACATGGAAAGATCATCGTCTTTGCCCGCCCGGCCGGAATCGCTGGAAGCCATTCGCAACCAGATTGAGGCCGTATCGGAAGCCATCCGTCTGGATAAAAAGAAGTCATACCGGCTGAAACTGGCCGTCGATGAAATAGCAGCCAATATTATTAATTACGGATATCCGGCATCCGGGGAAAATGGTGAAAAAAAAGAAGCACAGACCATTCAGGTGACGGTTCGGGCTCACAGCCGGGAAATATCGGTCACACTCGAAGACCATGCCGTCCCATTCAATCCCCTGGAAAAAGATATTCCGGGTGAAGAAGAACTGGCAAAACCCCCTGAAGAAAGGAAAATCGGAGGACTGGGAATCATGTTGGCCAGGAATAATGTGGATGATTTCACCTACGAGTTCAGGGACGGGAAAAACATCAATACCCTGACGATCTTTTTTGAAGATCCCGATTGAGTGAATTATGCAAACAGGCCCGATAACGCCGTTAATGCCGGCGGATACTCCTTTGCGTGCCATAAAAGCCTCTGAGACGATCTCATTGACAACCCCACAGGCGATCTCAATGACAACCCCACAGACGATCTCAATGACAACCCCACGGGCAATCTCGATGACATCCCCACAGGCAATCTCATGGAGGCTCTCGTTGACAATCTCACTGAAGATTTTGTTGACGATCTCGTTAACGCTTTCATTGTCCGGCATGGCCACAGCCGGCATGCCGCTTTCCCGGCTCGTCTTTACTCCACATTGGTTGCCCCAAGCCCAGTTTGCGGGCTACTATGTGGCACTCGACCAGGGTTTTTATGAAAAAGCAGGTCTTGACGTGCATATTCTACATCCATCGGCATCAGACGATACCATGGATTATTTGAAAAGCGGCAAGGCTGATATCATCTCGCATTTCCTGGTATCAGCCCTGATCGCCCGGACAGAAGGGATCGATCTTGTCAATGTGGGACAGCTTTCCCAGCACTCCGCCATGCTTTTTGTAAGTCGTAAAGCTGCCGGCATCAATACGCTGGATGATTTTGAAGGAAAAACAGCAGGAGTCTGGCTGGCCGGTTTCGGGGAAATACCGCGCTCCATGCTGGAAGGACGGGAAATAGCGGTGCAATGGTATCCCATTCTGGGGACAGTGAACCTTTTTATGGCTGGCGGGATCGATATCATGACCGTCATGTGGTATAACGAATATCACCAGATCTATCTGAACGGACTGAATCATGATGAGCTGAATACCTTCTTCCTGTCCGACTACGGATATAATATCCCGGAAGATGGCATCTATACCCTGACCGAAACACTGGAATCGCGCAGGGATGAAATCAGAAGATTTACGGAAGCCACCCTGAAGGGATGGGACTATGCCGCAGAAAACAGGGAATACACGCTCAACCTGGTCGTTTCACTGATGCGCAACTACAACCTCCCTGCAAATATGGCACATCAGCGCTGGATGCTTGATCGTATTCTGGAATTCCAGGAATACAAAACCAAAGGACTGACCCGCACCCTACTTTGCCCGCGTGATTACGATGATACCGTCCGGATACTGCAAGAAAGAGGCCTGATGGGAAAGCCTTGCGGATACTCTGTTTTCCATCAGCCTGTTCTTAAAGATTCCGTGGAATAGACATCATGGAATAATGAAACAATGATCAGACGCAACAGCTTTTCCTACAATATTATAACAAAAGTACTCCTCTTCTCGGGGGTTCTCTTCTTATTGATTTTATCGATTTTCTATATCTATGCCCGCCTGTCTATCAAGGCCTCCACTCAGGAAAATGCCGGTCTGCTTGCCGATAAAATCGTGGCGGAAATCGAGAAGGAACTTCTTGCGGTAGAAAGGGTCCCCCATCAACTGGCACTCATCCTGGAAAAGGGGATTGTCAATCCGGACTCTCTCATGCCCATATTGATGATGTTAATGGAGGACAATCCAACGCTCTACAGTATACAGGTTGCCTTTGAACCCTATTTCTTCCCGGACAGAGGAGAGTTTTTTGCACCCTATGTCCGAAGAGACGGGGACA
This sequence comes from Balneolales bacterium, assembly GCA_007135895.1. Taxonomy (GTDB): domain Bacteria; phylum Bacteroidota; class Rhodothermia; order Balneolales; family Natronogracilivirgulaceae; genus SLHZ01. The sequence goes on from SLHZ01000075.1 coordinate 2,305, forward strand.
AGCTTCTGCCACAGATGCTAGGTGACGCCAGATACCGCTATTATCAGGAAGACTGGTACCAGGTACCCGCAAAATTGGAAAGAGCACACTGGTCGGAACCGTATTACGGTGAAGTCGGCGAAACAATAATGACCACCTATTCGGTACCTTTTTACAGGATGGTCAACGGACACAGAATTTTGGCAGGCATCGCCGCGCTTGATATCACACTCGATCACCTCACCAGGGTCATAATGCACACGGCGGTCCTTGAAACGGGATATGCTTTTATCATGTCACGTAACGGACTTCTGCTGGCACACTACAATGAAGACTACATCATGCACGAGAGCATGTTCTCGATTGCCGAAGAGTTGAACCTGCCGGGACTGCGTGAGACAGGTCGCTCCATGATCCGTGGAGAAAGATATTTCGGCGATTATGTACTCACCAGAAACGGAAAAGAGCTGACGATCTACTACACTCCCCTGCCGGTAAATCAATGGACGGTCGCCGTCGTATATCCAAACGAGGAGATGTTCGCGACGCTTCATCAGATGAGTACCCTCATGATCCTGCTGGTAATACTGGGCTTAACGCTACTGGCCATCACAATCTATCAGGTGGTCAGCAGGCAGATCCGGCCCCTGACACGTTTTGCGGAATCGACCAGGGAAGTGGCTCAGGGTAATTTTGAAACGGAGCTGCCTTCTGATGCCACCAACATCGAAATGAAAGAGCTCTACGACTCCTTTTGCCATATGCAGAAAGAGCTGGTCCACTACATTGATGATTTGAAGAAAACGACAGCGGCCAAGGAAGCGATTGAAAGTCAGCTGCGCATTGCCCGGGACATACAGCTTTCCATGGTTCCACGGAGCTTTCCGGCTTTTCCGGATCTTCCGCAGATCGATCTCTACGCCACATTGAAATCCGCCCGGGAAGTCGGCGGCGACCTGTACAATTTTTTCATGATCGATAACGATCACATGGGTTTCACGATCGGCGATGTATCGGATAAGGGTGTGCCGGCCGCCTTGTTCATGGCCATGACGAATACCCTCGTCAAATCGAATGCCTTGTCGGGTATGAGCCCCGCGGAAGTCCTGAAAAAAACAAACTATGAACTGTGCCAGGATAACGAACAATGCATGTTTGTAACACTGTTTTTCGGCATACTGGATATCAGGACAGGGGATGTCCGCTTTGCCAATGCAGGCCACAACCCGTTCATCCTGGTTATTGGACAACAGAAGGCTTTCTATAAGAAAATGGCGGCAGGAATGGTTTTAGGAGCATTCGAAGAGTCGGAATATGTAAATGAAACGATGAAGCTGGAGCCCAACCAGACCATGTTTGTGTATACCGACGGAGTGACCGAAGCCATGGACCGGTCGCAAAACCAGTTTGGCGAGGACAAACTCCTTGAGATCATCAGCGAATTCGGATATCTGCCGACGACGGAACTCATCCAGAAGACGATGGAAGAGATCGCCGACTGTCCAGACACGAACATGTGGTGCCCCCATACGAGGAACCCGAGCATGGCAATCGCTACCGACGAGAGCGCGATGGCGCGGTACCCGAAGATGCGCTGGC
>SLHZ01000212.1 GCA_007135895.1 Balneolales bacterium
TCAATATTGAAACGGCTCGAAAACAACCGGGTTACCAGCGGTGATGAAGAGAGGAAACAGTCCACAGGATCGAACCGGTATTTCAGGATCCTCCGGTGCAGCCAGCCGGGCGGCCGGTCACTACCGGGCCGCAGGTATTCCCCTCTCTTGGTGGGCAGTCCGTGATAGGTTTGAATGACATGGGCCCTTCGCGGCAACGGCATGAACGGATAGTCACTGGTCCCGTGAGTAAGAAATATGACCGAAGCCCGGTTCAGGATGCGTATTCCTTTTAGGGAGTGGATCAGACAGGCACGGTCGGCCCCAAACTTTTTTTGGAGCTGCTCCACAAGCCGGGGGTTTCTGCTGAGCCAGACCGGCTGAAACACAGGATGCCGGCATAACGACTCAAAAAGCACGGCCGTATTTCCCCGGTAGCCATCGCCATGGAACGATGTGAGAACCAGGGTGTGGGGATCATATTCTGCGGAGAATTGATGAAACCAGGAGACAATCCCTGAAATCCACTGGACAGGATAGCTGGTCTTCATCGCCGGAGGACGTCAGAAAAGTCAACGGTTTTGATATTTTTTTCTGCAAGGATAACCCGTTCCAGGTCTTCAAAAGAGTCGATTTCATCCCACCAAAATCGGGAAAAATCAATGGCTTCGAGGTGGATTTTCCCGGATCGGACCAGGCCTTGAAGTACGATTTCATAATAATGGTCCAACTTCTCCCGCCCGATAAAATCCTCGAGCCGTGACTGTATCCGGAGCCATGTTTTATTTGAAAAGGAGCTGATGTTCACGGTTTTGTACAGCGGCCTGCTCTCTGTATGTGTGGGTAATCTTGCGCCGTTCTTTCGGCCGTCGTTGGTGCCATCCGCTAATAGAAACAGGTCGTCAAGATATCCGTTTTCATTAACCAGGGCTGTAGTTCCATTATGCTGAACCGGATTGTAATGATCCAGAGCAATCCGGTCCGGAAGGGTGAAAGGGGCCAGTGCTTCGGGATCGAAGATCAAATCGGATTCAATCAGAACAAAGCCTTCATGGACCCATGGTGAAGCCAGCCAGAGGGAATAGATGTTGTTGGTGGTGTCATACCGATGGTTGTATACTGTGGTCACATCAAGGCCATGTTGATGCTGATGGAGGTAGTGGTCAAGCTGTTCCGAGAGATGACCGCTTACGATTACGACCCGCTTGAATCCATTTGTATTCAATGCATCCAGGATATGTGCCAGCAGCGGTTTGTCCCCGACTTCAATGAGGCACTTGGGGCGGGTATTCGTATAGGGCATCAGCCTCCGGCCGCAGCCGGCTGCCAGGATTACGGCAGTAGTAAGCATGGTATCAGAGATGTCAGCAGTGAGAAGTCACGGTGTACGGTATAAGGAAAAAGACATGTGTTAAAAGTAGACACGGTACAAAAGACTGAAATTGCGGCCGGGCTCGGGGAAAAGCTCTTTGATTCGCGAGAGATGGTTGTAGTATTCCGAATCAAGTATGTTTTCCACTTTGAAGGTGAAAGTATGGAGCAGTCCGCCACCGGTGGTGTGGTACTGAACCGTCGCGTCCAGAAGGAAAAACTCATCGGTTTTCGTTTCAAACTCACCAAGCCGGTCTTGTGTCGTAGAATAACGCATTCTCATTCCGGTATGCCATCTGTGATGGACAAAGGTGAGTCCCAGTGATGATTGCAATGGCGGGATCATGGGAAGCGGCGTGACAGACCCTTGTCCGCTGTTGAGTAATGCCTCTTCGGGGGTCACTTTGCGCTCGCCCCGTGTATAACCGGCCATGGCGTCCAAAAGGAAATTGCGATGGAGCTGGTATTCCCCGGATACCTCCACGCCGTAGATTCGCGCATCGGCACCCACAAACTGGTAATCATTCAGACCCGGGAAGAGATGGTTCTCCCGGCCGGTATTTTGGGTGTAAATGTAATTGCTGAACCAGTTGTGGTAAACGGCCCCCTCCAGACGTCCCCGGGTTGTTTTGTATCGCAGGAAAACATCCAAACCCAGGCCTCTTTCGGGCTTCAAATCCGGATTGCCCAGTTCAAAAGAGTACGCGGCAATATGCGGACCTTCGGAAAAGAGCTCATCCAGGGAGGGCGGTCGGAAGGAGTGCATGTAACTGGTGCCGATGGCCAGTCCGTTGCCAGGATCATAACTTGCGGATATGGATGAGGCCAGACCGATGAAAGAACGTTGGCGGATAGGGCCGATCATCCGGCTGACCCGTTCGCGCCGGGGTTGTGCCGCATTGGCCTCCAGCCGCACGGCCGCTTTTAGATTGAAAGGACCTGTTTCGGCTTCCTGAATGGCAAAGAGAGCCGCGGAATAGCTGTTGGCATCAAGGTTGAACCGGTCAAAAATAAAATAATCCTGAAACTCCGTCCAGATACCGATGATGCCGCCATCGAGCCGGCCCGGTCCTTTGTAATGGCCTTTGAAAGTGAGATTGACCGTGTTTGCGGTGTATTCCGTTCCGATGATAACCGGCGTTTCAAACTCCTTGTGGTTGTAATACCGGTACGAAAGCTGCATTTCAAGCATTGAGATGCTGCGGTCTCGGAACAGCACTTCGGAGCGGGACTCCACCTGGAACCGGGCCATCTCGATGTCCACTCCATCAGGGTGTCCGCCTGTTGAGTCAGGAGGTATGCCATATCGGCTAAGGTAGCTTGACAGCGCGATCCCGGAGTAGCCCCAGGGCTGGATATAGGTCAGAGCGGCCGAACTCCCGGCGGTCTGAAAGAAGCTGTTTTCGATGGTTCCGACTGGTGTGGCGTAGTCCTGTCCCAGCCTGCCGCTCACATCAAGATTCACTACAAAATGATCCCGCCATGGCGTTTGCACGCGTCCGGAAACGGCCATGCCATTGTTTACACTGGATGCCTGCATCGAGGCGGCTCCGTGGGCAGACAGAGGCCGGGAGCTGGGAATCTGGTTCCGGACCACATTGACGACCCCCCCGATAGCATTGGACCCATAGGCCAGTGCCGTCGGACCCCGGGCAATTTCAATTTCTTCAGCGGAGACGGGATCAATGGTTACCGCGTGATCCGCTGTTGTATGGGAGACATCACCGGTACGTTCGCCATCCTGGAGAATCAACAGGCGGGCATCACCCAGACCCCGTATGACCGGCCGGGCCGGAGCCGCACCCATCGAGCGCTGGGCGATGCCGGGTTTGCCGGCAATGGTCCCGGAAAGGGTGGCGTCCAGATTACGCCTGAGATCCAGCCCGGTCACGGCTGTTGAGGCATCCACCAGCCTGGAACCCCGGCTTGCTTCATGCAAACCCACGATCTCAATGGCATCACCCGTAAGAACGGAGGGTTGCATACGGATCTCCAGATCCTCTGAATGTCCCGGTGTCACAATAATGGGCTGAAACTGGTCGGTATAGCCAATTCTGTGAAGAATAAGTGTGTAAGTGCCGGCCGGGATGTTATTGATCTGAAAACGACCCTGACGGTCGGAAGTTGCCGATCTTTGAATCTCATGAAAATGCATGTACACGTAAGCAACGGGCTCTCCGGTGACCGCATCGGTGACCTTTCCGGCTAATGTGCCGACCTTGAGCTTGGAGGCATCTGCATTCACAGATACCAGAAGTGCCGGGAGCAGCATTATCAGAATGGCGACAAGGGGACGTGCCAGCCTCTGCGTGGTGAAACGGACCGGCTGGCATATGAACCCTGCTGCCATGGCGCACAGGGAGAGTGCTCCGGATAAGGATCGGAGAAGTGTCATGCGTATAGTTACCGGTTATTCGATGATGTCCACCGTGAGGGGACGGGAGGTGAAATCGGCGTGACTCCCATGCCATAAATCGATCTGAAACGAGGTGGAACCGGTTTGCAGACCCCGGAGTCGAAAAGTCCA
>SLHZ01000211.1 GCA_007135895.1 Balneolales bacterium
ATCAGTTTGTTTCGTTTTATTCCGAAGCCACTCCCATCGATGTGATCGAACGAAGCAGTATCGGATCCCGTCCTGCAAGACGAACCGGCAAAAGATCGTTTGATGATCTGCGAGCCATACCCTGGGTATTCAGCTGGAATCAGGCACGCTTTTTCCTGACCGGCTGGTATGGAACCGGATCCGCCCTGAAACGACTGCATGACGAGGACCCCGCTTCTTTTGACCTGGTTCGTGAAAATGTAATAGATTTTTCACCATTCCGGTTCATCATAACCAATGTGTCATCCGCAATTGCCATGGCCGAACCTTCCATCATGGAAGCCTATACTTCTCTGGTAAATGACCGCGAACTGGCCGGGTACTATCTGAATCGCATCCGGGATGAGTACCACCTCACACGGGAAATGCTGGAGAAGCTGTATGGCCATAGTCTTGAAGAACGCAGGCCTCGTATCTACGAAATGATCGGATTCCGATCAGAACGACTGAAACCACTGCATATGCTGCAGATTGATCAGCTTGGAAGATGGAGACAAATCAACCGGGAAGGAGATGAACAAAAATCCGGAGAGATGCTCCACGAAATGCTGCTTGTGCTCAATGCTATTGCCGCCGGTTTGGGGACCACCGGCTGAATCCGGTCGCAACAGAGGAGCTACTTGTAGAAAGTCTTCTCAAAAGCCCGGGCCTCTTTTCGGCCCAGCAGATAAATAAGAAACAAGGCATGCCATAACCCCGACCCGTAGCCGCTGAGCTGAACCAGTGAAGCAGGAGGGACCAGTAACGCCGCTGAAAAACTGCGGGTATGAGACCAGCCGTGTGCAAATAGCGCAAGAATAAAAAGAAGCAAAGGCCAGAGTAAAAAAAGATGTCCGGCCGGGAGCATGGCCACCGCCAGTAAAAGATAGACCACAAAAAAGGAGGGAAGCAGATGCAGCCCCTTCATCGTGCCAGGATGCAGACGGTTTAATACGACTCTTGCCATGCCGGAATTATAAACCTGCTTGAAAAATTTCTTGAGATCGGTCCGGCGCTTGTGATATACCCATGCGTCAGGGATCAGAACCGAACGATATCCCGCCTTCATGAGCCGCATGCTCAGATCCAGATCCTCACCGAAACGGAGCGCAGAAAAACCGCCCACAGCATCATAGGCCTCCTTGCGAACTCCCTTGTTGAAACTGCGGGGATAATAACGGTCCAACCTTCTCCTGCCACCACGGATTCCACCAGTAGTTAAAAATGAGGTCATGGCATAATCAATCGCTTTCTGGACCGGTGTGAAATCGTCCGACGCCCGGTCAGGACCACCGAAAAAGTCGGGCTTCTCCGACGTTATACCGCCCATCACAGCTTCAAAGTACCCCGGTGGAATGAGACAGTCGGAATCAAAAAAGAGGAGCCACTCACCTCGGGCCACCCGGGCCCCATTATTGCGGGCCCCGGCCGGACCCGTATTTTCCTGGTACAAATAATGCAGGTCCAGATGAGATGAATACAAGTCACACACCTCCTTCGAGCGGATTCTTGAACCGTCTTCAACAACAATAACCTCCATGCCAAAAGCTGCTGCTTGATCCCCGATTATACCGTTATCAGCATCAAGGGCAACATCCGTTACCGCAGATTTCAACTCCCGGTTTTGCACAAGACTGTCAAGAAGCTCCTTCAGTTCATCCGGGCGGTTGTAGACCGGTATGATTATTGAAAAGAGAAGGGTATCCATTGGTTCCGTTTTTTTTATCTTATATTTCGATTCAAGGTAGTGGCTTTTTAAGTTGTACTCTGATCTGCTTATTCACTTCCCGGCTGTTTTCTCATCATGAGGGATCAAGAACCCGGGTAACGGACAATGTTAGCAAATAAGGCAATTAATTGCATTCAGAGTCCTGCATCTTTTTACTTACACCACAGAGAATACACGGCTGAAAGCTGATCATGAATGCCGAAACGCTGAATATGCATGACCGAAAGCTGGTTATGAGCGCCAGAAAGGCTGAATATGCGCGGCTGAAAGCTGACCATGTTTACCCGGAAGGCTGAATATGCGCGGCTGAAAGCTGACCATGTTTACCCGGAAGGCTGAATATGCATGGCTGAAGAATCATCATGAACGCCGAAACGCTGAACACGCACACCGAAAAGCTTATATGACCTGCCTGTCAATTGCTTTGAACACCCCGGGTCGCCTATGGAGATCCGCCAAAAGAGCGCCCCTCGGGATAACCGGCATCATAGGTCTGGTTATTCTTTTTTCCACCTCGGGTCTTTCGGCACAGACTATTCTTTTTTCGTATACGGCGGAAACCCGTGACCACCGGGATCATGAGTACCGGATTGATCTGCCTCGAACGGATACCCCTCAAAAGATGGGGTCTCAAGAGAGCCGGCAACAAACGGAATCTCAGGATGCATCCGGGCTCAAACAAACATCGGGAAGTATCATCCTCAATGACCGGGAAGTGGTTTTTACAAATGGTACCATGCTTTCCGGATTCCGGGAACTTTCGATAAGTCCGAATCGACTCTATCTGGGCGCTCTTTTCCTGACGGGGAACAAGTATACCGCTGAAATATACCGGCCCGACGGGCTGCTGGTTTATCGGATTCCCGATCTCCCGGATCATGCCGATGACGACCCATCCGTTCACCTCCACGTTCTCGATAACGGATCTTCCGTCTTCCGGTATAACATCGCATCTTTTCTCTTTTATGACATCCGGGGGATTCGGTATGCGGAACTATGGAACAGCTCCGGAAGTCCGGACGGTGAAGCAATATCGGACTTTTCTTCTACTCCATTTGGAAATACCCGACTGTTGATCAATCCGAAAATCTTTCATGGCAACCGGATTGACTCCAGGATAAGAATGGCTCAGGCCGACGGCAGCTCCAGACACCTGGCCGTTTTTTCCAATACGGTGATCGAGTCGGTTCAGCTGCACCCCTCGGGCCGCCTGATCCTCTTACATGTTATCGAAAAGCCCGCGGGAAAACATAATGCCATTGCCATAACCCGTGATGGAACAAGAATTCAAACAATCGACTATGAGAACAATGAAATACTGGAAGTTTCATTGAGCCAATGCGGCCGCTATATCACGGCACGCGCATCCGGTCGCGTTCTGGTACACAAACTGGCAAGCGGTGAGGTCCTCGGGCGCGCCAGTTTCGGGGAAAGGGTTCTGGCCGCTTCATATATGCCCGATGGGATTCTGGCAGTCATGACCGGCAGCATATCGGATAATCGAACCGTGCAACAGCTCCGGGCACATATGATACACCTGGATAAAAGGACCGTAGTGCGAGAGCAAACATTCCTTGCAACTACACATTCTCCCTTCTTTGATCTGGAACTGATATATCTGGATACCGGAGTTTACCGGCTTCAGGGAGGAAATCGCGAAATATTGATAGAACACACACTTCGCTGATCACAGGTCATTGGAAAAAAAGGCATGGCCACCCGCCGACAGACCCGCATTCAGCGAGTCCTGTATGGCAAACACCTCTTTTCTCAGGCCCGGTTCCGGTGACAAACGGATCCGTCCAAGCCCCGGAATAGTCAGTTTTTCTGGTGTTTGTCCAGCCCTGGCGAAGAAGGTGCGCCATTCTGCGCTTCCCCGGTTTTTTCAGTGGACAGGTCTTCGGGCAGTTTCCACTTGAACAGCAAGTCATCCCGTGACTGATTCATCATAATACGGATGACCGAACCCTCTACTTTGGGGGCACCCAGCAACTCTTCGGCCAGCGGATCTTCCACATAACGCTGGATGGCCCGCTTTAACGGGCGGGCACCAAACTTCTGGTCAAATCCCTTGTCACTGAGAAACTCCTTTGCGCCTTTCGAAATCTCGACCTTGTATCCCAGTTTTTCGATCCGGCCGAACAACTCGCCGGCAAGATTGTCAATGATGCGGAAGATGTCGCTCTTCTCCAGCGGCTTGAAGACAATCACATCATCCACACGATTCAGAAACTCCGGGTTGAAAACCTTGTTGAGGGCATCCTGAATGGTTGATTTCATCTTGGCATAGTCGAAGGTCCCTTCGGAACTGGCAAAACCGATGCCTCGGCCCAGGTTCTTGATGTCCCGTGCTCCTATGTTGGAAGTCATGATGATGATGGTATTTCGAAAATCTACTTTCCGACCGAGACTGTCGGTGAGAATACCGTCATCGAGAACTTGCAGCAGCAAATTGAAAACATCCGGATGAGCTTTTTCAATTTCATCAAGGAGCACCACACTGTAAGGTTTGCGCCGCACTTTTTCGGTCAGCATGCCGCCCTCCTCGTATCCCACATAACCGGGAGGAGCGCCCACTAATCGGGAAACTGAAAATTTCTCCATGTACTCGCTCATGTCCACCCGGATCAATGCATCGGTATTGTCAAAGAGATACTTGGCCATCACTTTGGCCAGTTCGGTTTTCCCAACACCGGTGGGACCCAGGAAAATGAAAGAACCGATCGGACGGGAGGGATCTTTCAAACCGGCACGTGTCCGCTGTATCGCTTTGCTGAGCTTGAGTATGGCCTCTTCCTGGCCAATGACATTATTGGCCAGCTCGTCTCTCATTTTCAACAGTTTCTGTCCTTCGCTTTGGGCAATCTTGTTCACCGGGATGCCTGTCATCATGGCAACTACCGTGGCAACATCGTCCTCATTCACATTGTGAATGATTTTCTCACACTCTTTTTCCCATATCTTCTGCTCCTGCTCGAGCTCATCGATGAGCCGCTTCTCCGTATCACGAAGACGGGCCGCATCCTCGAACCGCTGCTTTTTAACCATGTTGTTTTTTTCGGCACCGGTCAGCTCAATATCCTCTTCCAGCTTGATGATATGGTCGGGAACCGTGATGTTGGACAGATGTACACGGGCTCCCGCCTCATCAAGGGCGTCAATGGCTTTGTCGGGAAGAAAACGGTCGGTGATATAGCGATCTGTCATCGTGACACATGCTTTGATCGCTTCCTCCGAATAGGCAACACTGTGGTGCTTCTCGTATTTCTCCTTGATCTGGTTGAGAATGGTGGTCGTCTCTTCCGGAGTGGTGGCATCGATCATGATCTTCTGAAAACGTCGCTCCAGAGCACCATCTTTTTCGATGTACTGCCGGTATTCATTGAGCGTCGTAGCTCCTATGGCCTGAACATCACCGCGTGCCAGAGCCGGCTTGAGCATGTTGGAGGCATCCAGGGATCCGCTGGCGCCACCCGCGCCCACTATGGTGTGCAGCTCGTCAATAAACAATATGATGTCCGGAGTTTTTTCCAGCTCGTTCATCACGGCCTTCATGCGCTCTTCAAATTGACCCCGGTATTTCGTACCGGCTACCAAAGCCGCCAGATCCAGAGCAATCACACGCTTGTCGTACAGCACCCGGGATACCTTGCGCTTGATAATGCGCAGAGCCAGACCTTCTGCAATGGCTGTCTTGCCCACTCCCGGCTCACCAATCAGTACCGGGTTGTTTTTTTTGCGCCGACTGAGCACCTGTGCCACCCGCTCAATCTCTTTTTCCCGGCCGACGATGGGGTCCAGCTTGTCTTCTTCTGCCAGCTTGGTCAGATCCCTTCCGAAATTGTCGAGAACCGGAGTTTTGGTTTTTTCCATTTTTCTTTCCCTTGCACTGCCAGTACCAGGTTTAGGATTGCGGGGAGATGAAATATCGCCGGAATGGGTTCTCTTGGCTTCACTGCGGGGAGTCTGGCCGGATACAATGAGATCCAGATCTTCACGCACCGCATCGTAGGTTACATTGAACTGCTGGAGGATCTGGGCAGCAATGTTTTCATCGTCGCGAAGAAGAGAGAGAAGCAAATGCTCGGTGCCAATGGTATCACTTTTATACAACTTGGCCTCAAGGTAGGTGATACGCAGGACCTTTTCGGCCTGTTTGGTAAGTGGTATGTTACCGACCGTAACCGTAGTTCCGGTACCTCTTACCGTCTCTTCGATGGTTTTTTTCAGCTTGTATAAATCACATCGAAGATTCTTGAGGATCTTGATGGCCACTCCGTCTCCGAGTCGCAATATCCCCAAAATCAGGTGTTCTGTACCAATGTAATCATGTCCGAGCCGCAAAGCCTCTTCACGGCTGAATTGAATGACGTCCCGTACACGATTTGAAAAATTTCCTTCCATATCTCTGTTAGCTGCTTCTGGATTTTTTGTCGCTGCTTCTTGTATGCTCCAACATTCAAGGCTTGCTCCTTCTTTTCCGGCCTGCTTTTCCGGTAGTATGAAACCATTAGGTGCTATAAAAGCCGCAGATTGTCACGAATTCCGTGATCTCTATAACCCGGCAGATTGCACAAGCGTTCGAAATAATAGAACGAATGTAGGCCGTGTGTAGTGCAAATGCAAGTAGTGACGCCCTGGAAATATTTCAATCCGCCGCTTTGGGCATTCAGGTAGGACCTCTATGTGTTCAATTACAGTTCTGCCGGAAAAATAGAGCCTCCCGATATCAGAAAAGCGGTCTGCCCGTCATCTCTTCCGGCTGGTCTATCTCCATAAGCCGCAGCAGTGAAGGGGCCACATCGGCAAGAACTCCATCCCTGACTCTGATGGTATTAGGAGCATTGATGACCAGGAATGGTACTTTTGCTGTAGTATGAGCCGTGTGCGGACTCCCGTTGTCTTCGACCATCTTGTCGGCATTGCCATGGTCGGCGATGACTATGATTCTGTAATCCCTGGAAACGGCCGCTTCAACAACTCTTTCCAGACAGCGGTCGACGGTTTCAACAGCTTTTACGGTTGCCTCAAAATCACCCGTATGACCAACCATGTCCGGATTGGCGTAATTCAGAATGACCAGATCATATTCTGCCCCTGTCAACAAGTCTACGAGCGTGTCGGTCAGTTCGGGTGCACTCATTTCGGGTTGAAGATCGTAGGTGGCGACTTTGGGACTGGGAATCAGCTTGCGATCTTCGCCGGCATACGGTTCTTCGACCCCCCCGTTGAAGAAGTAGGTGACATGGGGATATTTTTCCGTTTCGGCAATGCGTAACTGACGCAGACCGTGACAGGAAACCACTTCTCCCAAAGTGTTTCTGAGTGATACCGGGGGATAGGCGACACGGACCCGGGTGAAACGCTTGTCGTATTGCGTGAAAGTGACATAATGAAGCCCCAGTTCTTTTTCAGTATCAAAGGAGTCAAATTCCGGATCGGTCAGAGCCGTGGTGATCTGTCGGGCCCGGTCACCCCGGATATTGTAAAAAATCACCGTGTCACCGCGGCCAATACGTGTGTCCGGATCGGCATCCAGTAGGACCGGTTTGATAAACTCGTCTGTGATACCGCTTTCATATGAGTCTGAAAAGGCCTGGGATGCTGTTTCGATTTGCCGGCCTGTACCGCGAACCAGCAGGTCGTAGGCCATCCTGGTACGCTCCCAGCGTCGGTCGCGATCCATGGCGTAATAGCGACCAATGACGGATACCAGTTTGCCGGTTCCGGCTTTTTTTGCTTCTTTTTGAAATGCTTCAGCATAAGCCGCACCGCCATGCGGTGAGGTGTCACGCCCGTCTGTGAAGGCGTGTACATAAACATTGTCAATATTTTGTTGCTTGAAAAAGCGCAGCAACGCAAACAGATGATCGTTGTGGCTGTGCACTCCTCCGTCAGAGAAAAGCCCCATGATATGGACCTTACCCGACTTCTTTGCTGATTCTGCCGCGTCCAGCAGTACCCGGTTGGAGTAGAAACCGCCCTCCTGAATGTCGCGGTTGACCCGGGTGAGTTCTTGCCAGACAATACGGCCGGCTCCAATATTCAGATGACCCACCTCTGAATTGCCAAATTGCCCCTCAGGCAAACCCACGTCCAGACCCGATGCACTCAGTTCCGAATGAGGAAACCGGTCAAATAGTGAATCCAGATAGGGAGTATTGGCACGGTCAACGGCGCTGACGGTTGTGTCCTCGGCTATGCCGTAACCGTCCAGTATGGCCAGTAGTGTTTTTGCCATGATCCGTCTTTACCGGTAGAAAAACCGTTTTTTATTCCAAATTGTTGACGTGCCGGACCAGCAGAGATTTCTTGTTTGCTGCTGTGTTCCGGTGCAGGTGTCCCTTGCGCTCCATTTTGTCGATAAAGGATACCGCATCGTTTAACAAGGGCATCGCCTCTTCTTTCTGTGTTGAATCCAATACCTTTCTGGTTAAGGTGCGCATCCGGGAGCGTTTTTGACGATTGGCAACACGGCGCTTGGCCGACTGTCGAACTCGTTTTTCTGCTGATTTGTGTTGAGGCATATTCGATTCTGGGAAAACGTACAGGGTTTGTAGTTAAACCGGTATATGTTTAAAAAAAAATTGTTGTTTCAGGCGCCTGTATCGAAACACATGCAATCGCTGTTCAGGTGTTTCGAAGACGAAAGCTTAACAGTGCTGTTGCAGTTGATAAAAACCAACTTTGCAAATAAAAGCACTTGCACTGGCAAAATCCATTTTTTTGCAGAAACCAAATTTATGATTCTGCAGAGCTTTTTACAAGATTATTTTGCAAAAAAATAAGATTCCGCATAAATTACTCCACATTTGTAGGTAAATGAGGATAAACACCCGTCCACGGGAACAAGAATTTCGAATCATTGATCATAGTCATAGACGGACCGGCCGGCGCCGGAAAAAGCACAACGGCACGCGAAGTGGCCAGAAGGGCCGGTCTCGATTATGTAGACAGTGGAGCCATCTACCGTGCTTTCACAGTTCTGTTTAACCATTATGACAAAGATCAGACTCGATTCCTGAACTCCCTGGATCAGCACAGTATGCAGTTTGAATTCCGGCTGGATCAGGCGAGGGTGCTCCTGGACCAAAAGGAAATCACCGATACCATCCGCATGCCGCAGGTCAACGACCACGTCAGCGAAGTGGCAAAAATGCCGGTGATCAGACAAAGGGTTCGGGAGATTCTTCAAAATACTTCAAAGAACAAGAAGGTGATCATGGAAGGACGCGATCTGGGAACGGTAGTTTTCCCTGATGCGGAAATCAAGTTCTTTCTCACAGCTGATGCCCGCTCACGAGCACAAAGAAGATTCGATGAGCTGCAGCGAAACGGCGAGACAGTCTCGTTTGAAGAGGTCTGCCGAAACGTTGAGAAACGGGACCAGATAGATTCCACAAGGAATATCGCACCCCTGAGAAAAGCCGATGATGCCATCGTAATTGACTCCAGCGGGATGTCTTTTGAAGAACAGGTGGCACGAATATTGATGTATATAGATCAATACCGTACCGCCAAAATTTATTGACAGACCGTCATTGTAGTACCGGCCGGTCATATTGACTGACCATAAATAAAGGCCCCTGAAGGCTTTGCAAAACCTGAACTGAAACAATAACCAAAACACCATTCCCCTGAAATCTCCTGACCAGTGAGATCAGGCGGCAACTGAAACCTGGGACCATTTAAATGACCAATGAACTGAAAAAGGAAACCGAAAAGGAGACCGAAAACAAAGAACAAAAACCGACTGCCGAAGATCAGACCGGAACAAAGGAATCCGAAGCACCCGTGCAGGTAGAAACGGATCAGAATGACAACACCTCTGTGAAAGAAAAAACCTCGGATACCAAACCTGCTGCAGCCAAATCTTCCGAAACCGAACCTGCTGAAGCGCAACCTGCCGAGATCGAACCTGCTGCAGCCGATTCTTCTGATACCAAACCTGCTGAAATGCAATCTGCCGAAACCGAACCTGCTGAATCCGAATCCGCAGAGAAAATAACGGATGCCGATGAGTCAGAACCCGGCGAAACCGGATCAGCTGACACTGAATCCGAACCCGTGAAAACCGAAAGCCCCGATACCGAAGACCGTGAAGAAGAGACCATAACAGCCTACAGCGGTGAAAAGGATGAGAAAACATACAAAATGGAAGACCTCGAGGAGGCCTCCGAAGAGTATGATGACGACCAGTACAACCAGATGGTGTCAATGTATGAAGGCACATTGACCGCCTTTACGGAAAAAGAAATTGTAACCGGCAGGATATTATCTGTTGACGAAAAGTATGTAATTGTTGATATCGGCTTTAAGTCGGAAGGCATTGTCCCCCTCAACGAGTTTAAAAAACCCGACCAGCTTTCCATCGGTGATGAAGTAGAGGTGTTCCTCGATAAAGTAGAGGATCGTGACGGACAGCTCGTGCTTTCGAGACGCAAAGCCGACTCTCTGAGAGTATGGCAGGATATCGAAGAAGCCCACAGAACGGAAAAAATCATCGAAGGTTATATCAAACGCCGCATAAAAGGTGGTATGGTCGTGGATATCAACGGTATCGATGCCTTCCTGCCAGGATCACAAATTGACGTAAGACCGGTTCGTGATTTTGATGCCTACGTGGGTAAAACCATGGAATTCATGGTGGTGAAACTGAATATGACCAGTGAAAATGTGGTCGTCTCCCACCGCGCTCTGGTGGAATCGGATCTTGAGGAGCAGAGGGAACAGATCCTCGCCAGTATGGAGTCCGGACAGATCCTGGAAGGAGTGGTTAAAAATATCACCGACTTCGGCGTCTTTATTGATCTTGGTGGCGTGGATGGTCTGCTCCATATTACCGACCTGTCATGGGGTCGTGTGGAACATCCCTCCGAAATTGTTCGTCTGGACCAGAGGCTCAATGTCGTGGTGTTGGAATTCGATGAGGAAAGAAAGCGGATTTCACTCGGCCTGAAACAACTGCAGCCGCATCCATGGGACGAAATTGACGAGAAATACCCGGAAAATATTCAGGTTCAGGGCAAAGTGGTCTCGATCGCCGACTATGGAGCATTCATCGAGCTGGAAAAAGGAGTGGAAGGACTGGTCCATATCAGTGAAATGTCATGGACTCAGCATATCAAGCATCCTTCGCAACTGGTGGAAAGAAGCCAGGTTATTGAATGCGTGGTACTTAATATCAACAAGGATGAAAGAAAGGTTTCACTCGGCGTCAAACAGCTGCAGTCAGACCCCTGGAAAGATCTTCTGGAACGCTATCCCATTGACTCAAAACACAAGGGTGTTGTCAGAAATCTAACCAATTTCGGTGTTTTTGTAGAACTCGAACCTGGAATCGACGGACTGGTTCACATTTCCGATATGAGCTGGACAGACAAAGTGAACCATCCCAGCGAGCTGGTCAACAAAGGTGATGAGCTGGAAGTCGTCATATTGGCTGTAGATTTTGACAACCGCCGTATTTCTCTTGGACACAAACAGATTCAGGAAAATCCGTGGGAAAAATATGCCGAAGAATATACTGTCGGCACCGAAACGGAAGCTACCATTCTCAAAACAAGCGATAAAGGCGTCTTCGTTAAGTTACCTTTGGGAGCCGATGCCTTCATGCCGGCACGGGAAGCCGAACATGGGGATAATCCATCAGACTCCTACAAGCCGGAGGATACCTTGACGGTAGTGGTAACAGAGTTCGATGAGAATGGCAGAAGCATAATCGTCAGCCAGAAAAAGGTCGGAAAAATGGACAAAAAGAAAGAGGCCGCCGCAAAAAAGAAAGAACAGAAAGCAGCATCCTCTGCAACAGGTGCCTTGACACTTGGTGAAATGTCCGGTCTACAAGATCTTAAGGAAAAGTTGCAAAAAAAGGAAAAGCAAACTGGTGACGATAGTGACGATGGCGATGACAAAGAAGGGGATGAAAAGAAATAATATTCCCGTATTATCTGCCTGCTGATAATCAAATCAAAAAGTACGAGGGGAGGCCTGCCAGACAGGTCTCCCCTCGCTGTCATATAAATCCTGTGAACACATCCGATATCACAAAAAAATGAATCTGCCTGAATCCGCAACGCTATCCCAAACCCGGCAATACCTGAAGGAAAAACTGACCGGAATTGTACCCGATACCGAACTGGCTTTGAAAGCAGATATCGCCTATGAAATCAACAAGCTGAAAAAAGAAAAAAATGCCGTTATCCTGGGACATAATTATATGGAACCGGCTCTTTTCTACAGCATTCCCGATCATGTCGGCGACTCTCTTGGCCTGGCCAGAATAGCCGCCCAAACCCATGCCGAACGAATTGTCTTCTGCGGTGTGCGGTTTATGGCTGAAACAGCCAAAATACTTAATCCGGAAAGAATGGTGTTGCTGCCTGCTGAAAAAGCGGGATGCTCTCTGGCAGCCAGTATTACCGCCGAAGATGTCAGAAAATTAAAAAAACAATACCCCGGTATCCCTGTAGTTACCTATATCAATACCTATGCGGATGTCAAAGCAGAAACCGATGTATGCTGCACTTCGAGCAATGCCTCCGATATCGTAAATAAACTGGAGTCGGATTCGGTGATCTGCATCCCCGATGAGTTTCTGGCCCGGAATATCGCCAGAGAAACCGGTAAGAATGTCATCTTTCCCGGCCAGAAACCGGCCGGCAATGACGATATGATTATCTGGGACGGCAGATGTGAGGTCCATGACCAGTTTACCGTCGAGGATGTCAGAAATGCCCGCAAACAGTTTCCCGATACTGTAGTAGTGGCTCATCCCGAATGTGCTCCCGAAGTGGTGGCCGTCGCTGATTACAGTGGCTCTACAACCGCCATGACCCGGTACGTAAGGGAATCAGATGCCCGGCGTTTTCTCATACTTACCGAATGCGCGATGGGCGACAATATTGCCGCAGAAAACCCGGATAAAGAGATGTTGCGAATGTGCAGCGTCCGGTGTCCGCATATGAATGAAATTACCCTCGAAGACACACTGAAGTCACTGAGAGAGGATGTTCATCAGATCGAGGTTGACGAGGACGTGCGCCTGAAAGCAAAAAGATCGCTTGACCGGATGCTGGAAATGAGCTGAAACAAAAAAAAGCCTTCTCGCATGGTTTCTTGCGGAAGGCTTCCCTCAGTACACTGTAAATATTATTATTTCTCTTTGTAGAAAAAGACTTTTCCGTTCACGGTATCCTTTCCACTTTTTATTCTTGATCCGGATTCCCTGTTGTATGTATACACTACGTTGCGCATGGAATTCAACTCCTTATCATTCGCAAACGTAACTTCAAGTGCATCTCCGCCTGGTTCAAGCTTGTTTAAAGCTTCTATAAGCGGACGAAATTTGGAAGAGCTTTTTTTCGTAACACGAACATCCGTTCTGGGGACAAATTTCAATTTCATTTTGCACAATTTTTAGTTTCTATTCTGTTGAAGCAATCATGTATGAACCAAATTAAACGAAACATTTTTTAAAAACAAACATTCATTAAAGAAATGTTATCAAGGTACGTGAATGTGACTGAGTATGGTTTCAATGATGTCTTCTGTTTTGATTTCCTCTGCTTCTGCTTCGTATGTTAAAACAATTCTATGTCTTAATACATCATAGGACATGGCACGGATATCTTCGGGGGTAACATAGGCCCTGTGCTGAATAAATGCATGAGCGCGTGATGCAAGATTCAAATTAATGCTTCCTCTCGGAGATGCGCCATAATCGATCAATCCTTCAATTTTTTTTATGTTGAACCGCGATGGATTGCGAGTTGCCATAATGATATCAATAATATATTGCTCAACTTTTTCATCCATGTATATATCATTGATAACCTTGCGGGCTGTCAATATCGTCTCGGGTGAAACTACGGGACTGAGCGACTCGGGCTTGCTTGTTCTCGCCATCTTTCTCATAATCTCAAGCTCCTCATCCTCAGTTGGATAATCTACTTTGATCTTGAGCATGAAACGATCCACCTGGGCTTCCGGCAAGGGATATGTCCCTTCCTGCTCAACCGGATTCTGTGTGGCAAGCACCAGAAAAGGATCCACCAGAGGGAAGGTCTCCTCGCCAATGGTCACCTGTCGCTCCTGCATCGCTTCCAGAAGCGCACTCTGGACTTTCGCAGGGGATCTGTTTATCTCGTCAGCCAGTATTATGTTTGAGAACACAGGACCTTTTCTGACCGTAAACTCACCGGTCTTCTGGTTGAATATGAGTGTTCCGATAAGATCTGCCGGCAGCAGGTCCGGCGTGAACTGGATTCGCTGGAATCCGGTGTCAATGGCCCTCGCCAGACTGGATATGGTCAGGGTCTTGGCCAGCCCGGGTACACCCTCGAGGAGCACGTGGCCATCCGATAGAAGACCGATAAGCAGACGCTCAATCATCATCTTTTGACCTATGATCACCTTGTCCAGTTCGTTGTAAATATCCTTGATGAAGTGACTGGACTCCTGGATCCGCTCGGTCAGGGCCCGCATGTCAGGACTTCTTTGAATCATGAGCTGTGCCTAATTAATGGGGTGGTGGTTTTTTTGATGAAAAAAAAAAAAAAAACTGAAGTAAAAACAAACTTTTCTTAAATTCC
>SLHZ01000050.1 GCA_007135895.1 Balneolales bacterium
GCTATGTAGCCGCCTGATTCTTTCACGACCCGCCCTCCCGGGATTACTTTGGTATGGAAAAATCAAAAAACAAAAATTTTGCTTGCATTAATTTAAATATCTATATATATTGATATGTAATTTCGATTAACCTGTAACCAAATCTTACTGTCATGAACAAGCAAATGATACTCACGGGCGCCGGCGGCTTTCTGGCCGGACTGATAATTATGGCCATTACCGGCTTCTACAGCCTTCCGGGCATGATGATGCTGGAGGATGCCTCCCGCTATGACTTTGACACTACCGTCGAAAAATTTGAACAGAAAGTATCCGATGCCGGCTGGAGCATTCTCAAAACGCACGACATGAAAGAAATCCTCGAAGGGCACGGCCATGAGGTCCTCAATGTGAAGATATTTGAACTGTGCTCTTCCCGTTATTCCGCCAGGATACTGAAGCTCGACGACGAGCGTATCGTTTCTCCCTTGATGCCCTGCCGTATCGCCATTTACGAAAAAAGCAACGGCGTGACCTATATTACCCGAATGGACTCGGAGCTCCTGTCACGTCCCTTCGGTGGTGAAATCAAGGATGTCATGTCGATCGCCTCCGTTGAAACGGAAAATATCATAGCCCAACTGCTTCGCTGATCCGGCAAAAAAAACACTTTATGCGACATTTTTCGTTTTTTTATCGTCCGTAAATGAAGTACCTTTCCCGAGTGGATAGCATTATTATTAAAAAAGGTAACACTGCGGTGGCAGTAAAACCGCCGCAGTAATACCGCCCTAGCGAAACCACTGTAGCAGCATCACCGCTGCAAAACTACTGCAGTAACACCACCGAAGCAGCACCACCACAGCAACACCAACGAAGTAGCACCACCACCACAACACCCTGGCCATCAGGCCACTGTAGCAACACAGAAAAAAAGTATTTACACCCATGGCGATTGTACGGTTTGGCGTCTCTCTTGAAAAAGAACTGCTGGATGCGTTGGACCAGTATGCCGAGGAAAACCATTTTACCAATCGCTCCCAGGCTATTCGCCACCTCATCAGTCAGAATAACGTCGCCACCAAATGGCAATGCAACAACCTCGTGGCAGGTTCCATAACCCTGGTATTTAATCATCATAAAAGGGACCTGATGAAAAAACTGACCGATCTGCAGCATCATTATCACGACGTTATCCTGTCATCCCTGCATTTCCATTTCGACAAAGACCTCTGCATGGAAATAATCGCAGTGAAAGGAAAAGCCGCCGTACTGACCGAACTGGCCGACAAGCTTATTGCCGTTAAAGGTATTGAACACGGCAAATTGACCATGAGCCGGGCCGACTAAAATTTTTTGTCCTGTGGGTAGCACGAAACTATAATAAAGTAACACATACTCTCCGAATCAGACCAATATGAACGGTTCCTATTACAACATCCGGCCGGTGTCTTTTCTCCTGCCACTACTCTTTTTACTGCTTCCTGTGACCGTTTTTGCGCAGTGGCAGACCGATACCCTGTTTCGCTATCTGGACGAAATTGAAGTGAGCGCCACAAAGAACGTGCGTAGCCTTTCAGAAGTACCCGGTCGCGTAAGTGTCGTCTCCCAGGATGAACTCCGGCTCACTCCGTCGGCAACGGTGGTCGATGTCCTCCGAAACGTTTCGGGTGTCCACACCTCCAATACCATGGGTTTCATTACGATGCGTCCCAACGTTACGGTTCGCGGTCTTTCAGGAGAGGAACAGAGCAGGACACTGGTCCTGATGGACGGTGTACCTCTCAACAACTCCGATACCGGAGGGGTCAACTGGAACAGCATCAGCCTGTCCAGCATCCAGCAGGTTGAAGTCTACAAGGGCCCCGGTTCTTCGCTCTATGGCAGCAACGCCATGGGCGGCGTGATCAATATTATCACACGAAAACCCACCGAGCCCCTGACGGTATCTGCCGGTGCCTCGTACGGTACCTTCAACACCCGGCGCAGCCACCTTGATATAACCGCGCGTGCTGCCGACAATCTAACCATCCAGGTGCAGGGATTTATGAACAGAAGTGATGGCTACAACTCCATCCCGAAAGACAATCGAACCGAACCGGATCATTCGGTTCCCAGGTATGTGGATGATTATGGCTTCAACACCCGCGTCTCCTATTCCTTCGGAAAATTCATGGAACTCAGTGCCGGATATCATCTTTTCCTCAACGAACGCGGCGAGGGAACCGAGATCGAAGCACCGGGAATGTATCGCAAATTTGATAAAAACCGTTTTCGAATGGACATGAAGGGGGAAATCAGTGACATTCGCTATGCCCTTCATGCCTTCTATCAGCGGGAAGACTATTTCAGGGTAAGTGAGCGGCTGCGGGGCGCAAGCTACACCCGTTTTAATGTCGAATCCGACCGTGACGACCGGGGCATCACCCTTGACCTGTTTTATAACGCGGGAACCAGCCATTCTATCACGGGTGGACTGGAAGTCAGGGACGGATCCGTGGATGGCGGTGATTTTTACCAAACCTCCGACGATGTGGTGATCAACCGGGGATCCATGCGTTTTGCTGCTCTATATCTCCAGGATGAGATTCAAATGCGAAACCGGAAGCTGAACCTGCTGATGGGGTTGCGTTATGACTATGCCACATTCTATGACGGCTTTTTTGAAGCCAGCGATGACGTCCGGTTTCAGAGCAGTTTTCTGCGGGATTACAACGATCCGAACATACCCTCCAACAGCTGGTCAACCATCAGTCCGCGCGTTTC
The DNA here is from genome assembly GCA_007135895.1 of Balneolales bacterium. Taxonomy (GTDB): domain Bacteria; phylum Bacteroidota; class Rhodothermia; order Balneolales; family Natronogracilivirgulaceae; genus SLHZ01. The sequence goes on from SLHZ01000050.1 coordinate 2,746, forward strand.
ATTGCGATACAGCCCCTTGACCCAACTAAGCGGGTATCTCTCTTATTCCCGGGGCTTCCGGGCCTCCATCCTCGACGACCTCTCCCGTACCGGCATCTTCTGGGGAAGAATCAAAGTTGCCAACCCGGATCTCGGTCCGGAAATACTGGACAATTTTGAGGCGGGACTGGATTTCAGGCCTACATGGCGATGGTCTATCTCTCCAACCGTTTTTTACTCTCTGGGCAACGACTTTCTCTATTTTGTCGGTCTCGAATTGCAGGATGGCACAAATGTCTGGCGCCGGGAGAATGTATCCTCAGTGCGGCTGGCCGGGCTGGAAATTGACACGCGTTATTTCGCAAGTGACGCCCTTACTTTCACCGCCAGCTACAGCCTCTATCATTCCAATATTCATTCTTTCCCCGAACGCCCGGAACTGGAAGGAAAAAAACTTACCTATTCTCCTCGGCAACAGGCAAAAGGATCGGTGCAATGGAGAAGTCCGGTGGCTAATCTGGGTGTAAATCTCCTTTACAAAGGGAGCCAGTTCAGCAGTGACGACAACAATGCCGCGAATGACGGAAAACCTGAAATCGATGGCTATTTTACCTGGGACGTCATGGTTTCGCGTGAACTGATCCATGGCTTTTCTGCCGCATTCGAAGTCCTGGATGTCATGGACAACCAGCACCTCGAGACGATTGATCATCGCTCGCCAGGTCGAATACTGAACCTCCGGCTTACTTATGATTTTTAACAACAAACTCCGACACTACCGGTGGCTGATGGTTTTTTTACCTGTATGGTCGGTTTTTGCGATAACCGCTTGTGAAAATAAATCTGGAGAACAACAAGAAGGACAGATATGGTCTGTAACGCACAGTCCGGATAGTACGGCCATCCGTGTTCACGACATGCTGGGCAGACAGATAACCCTTCCCAAAAAAATAGATCGGGTTGTTTGCCTGCGGGCAGGTGCCCTGAGACTTCTGGTTTACCTGGATGCCTCGCATCTGGCGGTTGGTATTGAAGAAGCCGAACGAAGATCGGATCGAACCTACATGCTGGCGCAACCGCAATTGCAGGACCTGCCGGTTATCGGACCCCAGATGGGCGGGGATGCCGAGTTGATTA
>SLHZ01000162.1 GCA_007135895.1 Balneolales bacterium
CGTCAAGGATGATGTAGAAATCACCGGCACGCGGACCCAACGTAACCTCACGCGCTTTGAAAGTGGGAACGTCGGCGTCCGGATCACGGACATAAACCAGCGAGCGCGGACCGGTCCAGAGTACCGACGTCGCCGGCACCATCAGCTTCGGTTCGGCCATTTGAGCGCGCAGAATCCCGGTGACCAGCATATCCGGTTTGAGGCGCCCGCCGGCATTGTCGATGTTGGCCCGCACCCCTGCCGTGCGACGCTGCGGATGCACCACAGGATCGATGAAGCTGACGACGGCATGATGACCACCGGCCATGCGATGCCCGCCATTCGATCCGCCGGAACCATCATGCCGGTGTGCGAATAATTCACCGCGGAGCCGGAAACGGACGGAGTCACCTACAGAAATCCAGCTGAAGTCCTCCTCGTAAGCCTCCAACACCAGCCAGAGGCGACGGAGGTCGGCGACTTCGTACATCACCGTGCCTTCGGACACATACTGCTGGTCGGTCACATTTCGCTGCAGCACCACACCGTCTACCGGCGCGAGGATCTCCAGTTCGCGCTGCACCTCACCACGCTCGATGATGGCGTCAATCTGCCGGTCGCTGAATCCCCAAAGCTCGAATCTTGTGCGGGCCGACTCGTACAATCGCGGGTTGCGTTCTTTCTGGCTCACTGCCTCCAGCAGCTCGCGCTGGACGGTGAGCAGCTCAGGTGAGTAGATAGTCGCCATGGGCTCGCCCCGGTGGATGGACGCACCTGTGAAATTCACCTTGCTCGTGATGATACGGCCGGGAAAATACGCTGTGACGCGTGTAATGCGGCGCTCATCTACGCGCAGTCGCCCGGGCAGTACCACCTCACGGACCGGCACATCGCGCACCACCGGGGTGGTCTGGATGTTCGCCAGACGGATCGCCGACTCGGTCATCACCATCGTGAAGTCGTCCTCGCGTTCCTGAGAAGCCGCCGGGATCAGGTCCATCCCGCAAATCGGGCAGGAACCGGGCCCATCATCCTGCACCGACGGGTGCATCGAGCAGGTCCATACCTCGTTGTTGTTCGACCCGGATGCGTTTTGGCCGCTGTTGCTGTGACTATGATCATGGTGATCATGGTCGTGCTCCGAACCGGACGGCACAGAAGCGAGATGCTCCCCGTGATCTGCGTGGTCATGACGGGCGGATTCACTTCCGGAAAAGAGCAGCCAGCCCAGCAGAAGTCCGGCTGCCAGTAATCCGGCGGCTGTTGCAAGTTGTTTTTTATTGATCTTCATGGTGTTCTCTGTTTGAGTGAAAAAGTCCGAGGTTATCAAAGTTGTTCGTTGTCATAAACCGGTTTCAGTCGCTGGATCCCGGCCGATTCACCAGTTCGGTTTCGGCGGGATCTGCGATGAGGCTTTCAAGGCGAATCGCCGCCTGGTTCTGCGCGACCAGCGCATCTATCCGCTCCAGTTCGAGATCAAGCAGCTCACGCTGCAACCCGAGCACTTCATCGAAGCGGACCGTGCCGGACGCATACCCCTCACGAAGGATGTCCAGCGCCTGATTGGCACGCGGAATGAGTTCGTCCCGCAACAGTCGCAGCGTGCGTTCGGAGTCACGCCAGGCTTCCAGCACTTCCTCCAGTTCAGTGACGAGCCGGTTTTCGGTGGATTCGCGACGAAAGGCGATCGACTCCATGTCCCGCACAGACTGTTCCCGGCGGGCATGGTACTGCGATCGGTAGATGGGCAGACGGATGGTCGCCATGCCGATGAAGCTCTCCTTCATACCGGGGTTTGCCGACATCGGACCAAAATCGCGCCCCATCACTTCCAGACCGAGTCCGAACTGCGGACGGCCGGCGAGGCGGGCCTGGATCTCATCCTCCCGGATCATCTGGCGACGGGCATTGAGTTCGTCGAATTCGGGACGCACGGCAAGCATGCGTTCACGGAGCGCGCCTTCCTTGGCGGGGAGTGGACGGTTGGCCAGTTCCCCCGGCAGGGTTACACCAGCACCGGTATCCCGGTTCAGATAACTGTTGAAGCGGGCGATGAGCGGCTTTTTGCGATCCTCGAACGTGGAGATACGCGTGCGGATACGCTCCTGCTCCATCTGGATACGAAGCAGGTCAGCCTGTCCGGCACGGGCTCCTTCGTAACGAATCTGCACCTGCCGTTCCAGATCAGCGACCAATTCCAGGGTCTCCCCGATGACATCGACGGCCAGGGCAATACCGGCCAGATCCAGCCAGACCGACTGAAGGTCACGCCAAAGCGCCAGCTGACGGTTGTTCATCTGGTATCGCGTAACCCCGGCCGAGGCTCGCATCTGATCCTGCCGCGATGAAAGCGTGCCGTACCATGGAAACATCTGCATCGCCGAAACCGAAAACCGACCGGTCACACTGCCGGCATCCATCGGATTCAGGTCATAGGCAATGCCCAGTTCCGGATCAGGCAACACCCCAACCTGCCGGACGACCTGCAGGGCAGACTGGTAACGGCTTCGGTACTCCCTCAATTCGGGATTCTGCTCCAGTAACTGGTGCCGGTAGGTTTCGAGTTCGGGATAGGGGTTGACAAACCGGTGGGTATCTGCTGCCGCTGCCATTACCGGCAGGAGCAAAACAAGCGGCAACAACATCATCGCACGTTTCGGCGAACGCAAAACACGCATCAGCGACGTCAGCGCATGCTTCGGTGAATGCAAAGCACGGGAGAACACCGGCATGATGGGCACATTCGCCGGCACCGTGCCGGATCCGGTTCGTAAGAACATAGTTTCAGGTTTCATGGGATTATATATTTCTGAATTTGCAAGGTCACTTAGCATGCTCATGACAAGGACCTCCCGTTCATTCGTTTGAGTTCGGCTTCCTTCCATGCGGCGTACAGCATCGGTACCAGCAGGAGACTGACCAGCAGGGTGAACATGCCGCCGAACGCCGGTATGGCCATCGGGATCATGATTTCGGCACCTTTGCCGGTGGATGAAAGGATCGGCAGCAGGGCCAGCATGGTGGTGCCGGTGGTCATGAGACAGGGTCGCACACGACGCTGTGCCGCCTCCACTACGGTCTCGTAGATCGCCGCACGGTCGGCGGGCTGGTTCTTCTCAAAACGCTGCTGCAGGTAGGTACTCATGATCACCCCGTCGTCCACGGCAATACCGAACAGCGCCAGGAAACCGACCCACACCGCTACACTCAGGTTGATGGCCCCCATCTGCAGAAACTCGCGCAGATCCATACCCAGGATGCTGAAGTTGAGGAACCAGTCCTGCCCGTAGAGCCACAGCATCAGGAATCCGCCCGCCCAGACCAGGGCGATACTCGTGAAAATGATGGCCGTGACCGGTACGGAGCGGAACTGGAAGTAGATCAGCAAAAAGATGATCAGCAGCGTGAGGGGCAGGATGATCAACAGGCGCTCGGTCGCCCGCTGCTGGTGGCGGAACTCGCCTTCAAAAACGTACCGGATGCCGTCCGGAACCGTGAGATGCCCGTCGCTGATCTGCCGGTCGAGATGCTCGCGGACCCGGTCGACCACTTCCACCGGCGCTTCGCCGGCCATGCGGTCGAACGTCACATAGGCGTTTTTGAACGTGTTTTCACTGCGGATGTTCATCGGGCCGGTCGCAAAACGGATCCCGGCCAGTTGTCCGAGCGGGATCTGGCTGCCGTCCGGGGCCGGCACCAGCACTCGGGCCATCGCTTCGGGATGATCGCGGTACTCACGGGCGTAGCGCACGCGCATCGGATAACGTTCGCGGCCTTCCACGGTAGTGCTGACCATCTCCCCGCCAATGGCCGTCGTGATCACCTGCTGCACATCCCGCATGGTGAGTCCGTGACGGGCAATCGCCCGGCGGTCGATGTCGATCTCGATGTACGGCTTGCCCACCACACGGTCGGCAAACACGGAAGCGGGGCGAACCCCTTCCACTCCGCGAATCTCCCGCTCCAGATCCATGGCGAAACCCTCGATTGTCTCCAGGTCCGGACCGCTGATACGCACGCCCATATTGGCGCGCATTCCGGTCTGCAACATCACCAGACGGGTTTCGATGGGATGAAGTTTTGGAGCGGAGGTGACCCCCGGCAGGTCGGAAGCGTGAAGCACCTCGGTCCAGATGTCATCGGTACTGCGGATTTCGTCACGCCACTGCCGGTAGAAGCGTCCGAGCCGGTCCGGAATCAGATTGCCGTCATCGTCACGCACGAACTCGCCATTATCGACCCGGAAACGGAGACGCCGTCCGCGGTCATCGGTCTTGAACTCGCTTTTGTAGATGATGACCGTCTCGAACATGGAGAGCGGGGCCGGATCCAGCGCCGACTCCACACGGCCGATCTTGCCGACCACCTCCTTTACCTCAGGGATGGATGCGATACGCATGTCCATTTCGAACATCATCTGCCGCGCCTCTTCGGTGCCGGCATGCGGCATGGTGGTGGGCATCAGCAGGAAGGATCCTTCGTCGAGTTTCGGCATGAACTCCCGGCCCAGCCCGGGAAAGCGTTCATCAAGGGCACTCCAGAATCGGGTCTCCTCTACGTCCCAGCCTATGGTGGCAAGACCGGTGGAAACCGGTGAAAAGGCGGCGCCGAACCCCCTCCAGCCCATGTAGCCAAGGAATAGCAGAAGCAGCGGGAGGATCAGGAAGACACCCTTGTGGTGCAGCACCCATTCCAGGATGGACCGGTAATACCGGATGTACAGGTAAATAAGACCAAACAGGACACTGCCGGTCAGTATCAGAAACAGGAAGCTGAGCGTGACGGGATTCTGCGGTCCCAGCGGAAGCCAGTTGCCGGCCAGCAGCCAGGCCACAGCCAGGATCACGATCAGGTTTCCGACCCAGGGCGACCATGACGCGTATACCGGACCGTACTGCTTCAGATACCGGGTGAAGACGGAATCATCCGGGTGGACTGCGGCCCTGCCCTCACTGGTGAAATCATTGTACGGATCAGCAGACTTGTCGTCCGGGTAATCACCGGCATGCGCCATCACCATCGCCATCGCCAGCAGATTGTTGATGCCCAGCGCGATGAGCGCCAGTCCGGCCCAGGCCATCCAGAAGACAGCCGTTCCGATGCCGGAAACGATCAGAACACCATTCCAGAAGATACGCCAGCGTCGACGACCGATTTTCTGTGAGAAAAGCGTATGGGCCAGGGCCGGCAGAATAGTCAGCACGATCAGCAGCGCGGCCAGCAGAATGAAGGTCTTGGTGAAGGCGAGCGGACCGAACAGGCGTCCCTCCTGCGCCTCCAGCATGAACACCGGCAGGAAGCTGACGATGGTGGTGGTCAGTGCGGTGACCACGGCCGGACTCACCTCGGTGGTCGCGCGATAGATCACCTCCAGCAGCGGTTCCTTTCCGCCGGACTCTTTGGACTCGCGCATGTGCTGCAGCATGTTCTCGGTGAGGACGATCCCCATGTCCACCACCGTCCCGATCGATATGGCGATCCCGGCGAGAGCGACTACATTCGCGTCCACCCCCGCGTATTTCATCAGTATGAAACTCATGAGTACTGCCAGCGGCAGCAGGATCGAAATAATCAGCGAGGATCGCAGGTGCATCACCATGATGATGATCACGATGACGGTGATAAGGATCTGCAGCGAAAGGGCCTCCTCCAGTGTGCCGAGTGTTTCATAAATAAGACCGGTTCGATCGTAAAACGGTACTATTCTGACCTGCGAAACGGTGCCGTCGGCCAGTTCTTTGGAGGGCAGGCCGGGTGCTATCGTCTCCATCTCCTCCTTGACACGATTGATCACCTCAAGCGGATTCTCCCCGAACCGGGCAACCACCACACCACCGACAGCCTCGGCCCCCGCCTTGCTCAACGCGCCGCGCCGCTGCGCCGGCCCGCGGCCCACTTTGGCGACATCCCTGATCCGGATCGGCGTATTGTCCCGTACGGCAACTACACTCTCCTCCAGATCCTCCAGTGAGCGCACGTACCCCAGTCCACGCACCACGTACTCCACGCGGTTCATCTCGATGGTGCGGGCGCCTACATCCAGGTTGCTGTTGCGCACAGCATTGGCCACATCCACCACCGAAATGCCCGCTTCACGCATCGCCACCGGGTCGATATCGACCTGGACCTCCTGCACGTATCCGCCGATGCTGGCCACTTCGGCGACCCCTTCGACGGCCGAAAGCGCATAGCGGACCTGGAAATCCTGGATGGATCGCAGCTCATGGGGGTCCCATCCCCCTGCCGGATTGCCGTCGGAGTCGTACCCCTCCAGGGTGTACCAGAAAATCTGTCCGAGCGCGGTGGCATCCGGACCCAGGGCCGGTTGTACCCCGGGGGGCAACAGTCCAGCCGGCAGGGCATTGAGCTTCTCGAGAATGCGGGCTCGGCTCCAGTAGAATTCCACGTTGTCCTCGAAAATGATGTTGATGGCCGAAAAGCCGAACATGGAGTTACTTCGGACAGTCCGCACACCGGGAATGCCCAGCAGCTGGGTGGTGAGCGGATAGGTCACCTGATCCTCGATGTCTTGCGGCGAGCGGCCCGGCCATTCCGTAAATACAATTTGCTGATTATCCCCGATGTCGGGAATGGCATCCACAGGTACTGGCTGACGCGGAAGCGGCCCCAGATCCCAGTCAAAAGGTGCCACGCTGAGGCCCCACAGGGCCAGACTCAGCGCCAGCAGCACCGTAACAAGTTTATTATCCAGAAAATAGCGAATTATGCGATCCATCATGTGATTCATGCCGGTTTTATGTGTCGATTTTTCCGGGTCGAATTTTCGACCGGAACAAGATGGGTACGGTTGCTCTCGCTGGCTTTAAGGCACGTTGAGGCAGAGGCAGAAGCAGAGGCATGAGCAGAGGCAGAGGCGGAGGCAGAAGCAGAGGCATGGGCAGAGGCACGGGCATGGTGCCATTACCGCGAAAACCAACCGTATCAGCGGACTCTCAATTCAGAAAGGCTTGATGAAGAAGATAGCGTGGACGTTGTTCTGTTTGCCGTTCGGGAGAGGCAGGGCAAACGATGAAATCAGAATAGGAAAACGAAACGCCTTGTAACGCTGTGGACGCAACGGCAGCCGAGGCATCCCTTGAAACTACGTGGGCAGGTGAAATGGTATCAGAACCGGTAAAGGGAAGCCACAAACAATGACATTCGGTACAATCAGGGCAGTCATGGGATGTTGATGAAGAAGGAAGTTCATCCGCAACATGGTCACCCGGACAACAGGCTGCAGAAGAAGCTCTCTCCGGGACAGAAGGATGGCCGATGACCGATGCACACGTTGCCCCTGCCGATGTGCTTGCCCAAAGCAGCACGGCTGAAACGACAAAGATCATTTTCTTAGGGGAATAATACATCGAAAAACGTGATTGAAGTATTAACGGGTCGCGGGTACCACTGGGTCCGATCGCTTATTGGTTCAGGGTACTTTCAGATTACGGTCAGTACTGGTTCCGGTCACTTGCAGATTCTGGTCAATTATTGGTTCCAGCCACCTACAGGTTTCGACCACTACTGGTTCAAGTCACTTACGGGTACCGGTTACATGAAAACCCGCCCGTTCGACTATTTCCGAAATCTCTTTATACGATAACGAGTGGTGCACTTCGGCCGTTCCCGTTTCGTGGTCCGCGATGACTTCTTGCACCGAATCCGACTGCAGCAAAGCGCGTTTCAGGGAGCCTGAGCAACCGCTGCACTGCATGCCCGAGATCAGGAATGTCTCTTTTTTCAGCATGAACTAACTCGTTTTATAAACCTTCCGGCTTCCTGAAAAAACCGGAATTCATGGTATTATTAGCCGGTCAACATGATGAAAACAAATAATAATAATATAACGATCGCTGTCAAGCGATTTTTCCAGCGTTTCATTTCCTGAGCCTTCGACCAGTAGAATACATGTTGATAACTAGTGGATAAGTACGAAATTTTTTCCTCGAGGTCAAGGCTTCCTGTTAAATTTTTTTAAAAAAAATCAATTTTTGTAAAAAAACCGTCTGAAACCGGTCAAAGAGAAGAAATAATAGTGAAAAAAGTGGCTATAATTTCCGGATTCGAAGGCTGTTGGACACCACGCTGACCGAGCTCATGGCCATGGCAAACGCGGCAAACATCGGACTCAGGAAACCTATGGCGGCAAGAGGGATCCCCAGCGTATTATAAGCGAAGGCCCAAAAGAGATTCTGGCGAATGATCCGCAGCGTACCGCGTGAGAGTTGCAGCGCTTCAAGCACACGCGACAGGTTATCGCCCAGCAGTGTGATATCGGAAGATGACATAGCCAAATCTGTACCGCTGGAAAGAGCCATCCCCAGATCAGCCTGCACCAGAGCGGCCGCGTCGTTGATACCATCGCCCACCATGGCTACCCGCTTGCCCTGTTCCTGGTACTGTCGTACCAACCCGGCTTTATCCTCCGGTTTCACCCCGGCTTCCACCCGGTCAATTCCGAGCTGGCCGGCCACTACATTCGCATTGCGTGGCTGGTCCCCGGTTACCAGTACGGTCTCAAGTCCCATTTTGCGCAACCGGTTCACTATGGATTTCGACTCGGGCCGTATCTCGTCCGCCACGGTGATGAAACCGGCGGGTTGATCATCCTGTCTGACCAGCAGCACCGTCTCACCGCGATCCTGCGATTCTTCAATCAGGGCAAGCTGACGGGCGGTGTAGGTTTCCCAGGCACTACTGGAGCTCACGGTAACAACACGATTGCCGACCTCGCCACGGATTCCCATTCCCATAAACGTTTCGATGGTTGAAGCCGGAGGAATACTCACCCCCTGCTCCCGGGCATATCGAACCACGGCCGCGGCGATGGGATGATCCGAGTACTGTTCCACAGCGGCAGCCAGTGACAGGATATCCTGTTTCGGTTCGAAAGGGATAACCCGGCTGACCTGCATCACACCGGTGGTCAGTGTTCCGGTCTTATCAAAAAGGATCACATCGACTTTCCTCGCCTCTTCCAGTGTCACCGCGTCCTTGATCAGGATGCCTTTTTCGGCGGCGCGGCCGGAACTGACCATGAGTCCGGTAGGTGTGGCCAGACCCAGCGCGCAAGGGCAGGCGATCACCAGCACGGCCACCATGTTGACGGTTGCCTGAGCCGGACTTCCGATCCACCACCAGGCCAGGAAGGTCAGCACCGCAATCACCAGAACGACCGGCACGAAGACGGCCGCCACTTTATCCACCAGGCGCTGAATCGGCGGCTTTGAACTTTGCGCCTGCCTTACGGTACGGATGATTCCCGCCAGTGCCGTATCGGCGCCGATACGGGTCGCTTCCATTTCAAAGGCTGTCGCGGTATTCCGGGTGCCCCCCACCACCTCATCGCCGATTTCCTTCTCCACGGGGACACTTTCACCGGTCATCATGGACTCATCGAGGCTGGGTATGCCTCCCAGAACACGGCCGTCCACCGGCACCTGTTCCCAGGCTTTCACAAGCAGACGATCGCCCACTTTGACCTCGCGTACCGGAATGGTTTCATAGGACACGGCACCTTCCGTTTCCGTCGCTTCATCGGTCCTTGCAGCGGAGACGGTGCCCGGTTTTTCTGTCGATGAGTCCGCCCGCAACCGGTGCGCTTTCTGCGGCGTCATTTCCAGCAGGCCGGTCATGGCATCACGGGTACGGTGCCGGGCACGCTCTTCCATCCATTTCCCCAGCAGAATCAAAGCCACGATGATGGCGGCCGTCTCAAAATAGACATCCATGGGCTGTACCAGTCCGCCTTCCCTGCCGAAAAATGTGGCATAGGTGCTGAACAAAAAAGCCGCGCCCGTTCCGATAGCCACCAGGGTATTCATATCCGCGGAACGGTGTTTCATGGACCGCCATGCACCGGTAAAAAACGACGATCCGGTGTAGAACAGAATCACGGCAGTCAAGACCATCTGGATGCTGTTCCAGACCATCAGGTGCTCCATGACAAAATGGTGCCATGCCGGCACGACCATGGGCCCCATATCCAGAATAAACACTACAGCCGCCAGCGGCAGGGCTATCCAGAATTTCGTTTTAAAGGACAGTGCACCGCGGGAAACCGGTTTCATGTGACCGGCGCTCTCTGATTGACCGGCGCCTTTTGATGGGCCGACACCCTCTGATCGACCGACGTCCTCTGAAGACCCGGCGCCCTCTGTTCGATCAGCACCCTCTGAAGGCCCGGCGCCCTCCTTTTGCCCGGTATCGTCCGTGGGCCCGGTACGCTCCATGCGGACAGCACTTCCAGTTTCCGCCGGGAATTCCGCCAGCTCCCGGCCCAGTTCGTCCAGAACCGAAGCGCCGAACCCGGCCTGTTCCACCGCCTGCACCAGCAGCCGTGGGTCGGTCGGCCCGCCACGTACCAAAGCCTCACCCGAGGCAAGGTTGACATCCGCTCCATCAACGCCCTCAACGGATTGGAGCGCACGTTCCACATTGGCCACGCAGGCGGCACAACTCATGCCTTCGATGCGCAGATTATGGGCTGTTTCTTGCTTTTTTTCTTTCATTTACCGAAAAATATGGGGTGGCCGGCAAGAAAAATCAGGTGGCCGCCGAGAAATATCAGATTACCGGTACAAAACATCCGTTATCCCGCACAAAATATCAGATTACCGGCACGAATTATCAGGTGTCTGGCGCAAAATATCTGCTAACTTGCGCGAAATTTTAGGCAACCGGGTGGTCTTTCGTCACACGCCGTAACAAAACAACGAAATAAACAGAACAAATAAAACCGTTACCTCATTCCACGGTGACACTCTTGGCGAGATTCCTGGGCTGGTCCACATCGCACTTGCGGTTGACGGCAATGTAATAGGAGAGCAATTGAAGGGGCACCACAGCGACGAGCGGGGAAAGACAATCGTGGATTTCCGGTATGGTAATGGTAAATTCGGCCAGCTTTCCCACTTCCGACTGTCCGTTTGAGGAAATCGCAATAATCCGTCCTTTGCGCGCCTTCACCTCCTCCACATTACTGATCATCTTGTCGTTGGTATGATCGGTAGCCGCGATGACCACAACGGGCATGTGTTCGTCAATCAACGCAATCGGTCCGTGCTTCATTTCGGCGGCCGGGTAGCCTTCGGCATGGATGTAGGAGATCTCCTTGAGTTTGAGCGCCCCTTCCAGCGCCACCGGGAAGTTGTAGGAGCGGCCCAGGTAGAGAAAATTGGGAGCGTAGGTGAAAAGCCGTGCCACTTCTTCAATTTTTTTTGTATCGCGCAGTATCATTTTCACCAGGGAGGGGACACGATTCAACTCGCGGACCAGTTCGGCCATCAGTTCATCGGAAAGGACTTTCTTGTAACGGCCCATCATCATCGCCATCATCGCGAGTACCGTCACCTGGGCGGTGAACGCCTTGGTCGATGCCACCCCGATTTCCGGGCCGGCATGGGTATAGACTCCGGCATCGGTTTCCCTCGCGATCGTCGAACCCACCACATTGCAGATACCCAGCACCATGGCGCCCCGTTTTCGGGCCTGCCGCAATGCCGCCAGTGTATCGGCCGTTTCGCCGCTCTGTGATATAACCAACATGACATCCTGCTCGTTAATGAGGGTCTCCCGGTAGCGAAACTCGGAGGCATACTCCACCTCGACGGGAATATGGGCGAGATATTCAAACAGATACTCCCCTACCAGTCCGGCGTGCCAGCTGGTTCCGCATGCGGCAATGATGACTCTCCTGGCAGAAGCCAGTCGCTTTTCCACGCCCGTCAGACCGCCAAGCTGTATCCGGTTTTCGTCCACGATCAGGCGGCCCCGCATGCAGTCGGCAATCGTATCCGGCTGCTCGAAGATCTCTTTGAGCATGAAGTGGGGAAACCCTCCCTTTTCGATCTGCTCAAGATTCATGGCCAGTTCATGTACCTCCTTGGTCAGCGGGACATTCTTCAGCGTTGAAACCTCATATCCCTCCCGGCTGATCACCGCCATCTCATCATCTTCCAGATACACTACTTTTTTGGTGAATTCAATGACCGGCGAAGCGTCTGAGGCCACAAAATACTCACCGTCACCTATCCCGATCAGCAGCGGTGAGCCCTTTCGGGCCACGATGATGCGGTCAGGATGGTATTTATGGACGATGGCGATGCCATAAGTGCCTTCCACCTGGGTTAGTGCCAGCCGAACGGCCTCGGTGAAATCCACATCACTCATCTCGTGTATCTCCTCAATGAGATGAGCCAATACTTCCGTGTCGGTATCGCCGGCGAAATGATGCCCTTTTTGTCCGAGATCCTGGCGCAGCACATCATAATTCTCAATGATGCCATTATGGACCAGCGCGAATTTGCGGTATGCCCCCATGTGGGGATGGGCATTGACATCATTCGGCTCTCCGTGTGTCGCCCAGCGCGTATGTCCGATACCCAGCGACCCGTGGACCTTCTTTTTCCGGGTCATCTTGAGAAGCTCTTTCACTTTTCCCTTGACCTTCAGCACGTCCATCTGCCCGTTGATCACCGCCATACCCGCCGAGTCGTATCCCCGGTATTCCAGGCGTTGCAATCCCTTGAGAATAATCTCCGCCGCGTCCCTGTGCCCGATGTAGCCTACGATTCCACACATAATATCTATCCTGATTGATTTGGTATATATTGGCCGCTTTGCTGACCGGCATTTTCATCCAGCCCAGAAGCAACAATCTGACCAGCATATTCATCCAGTCCAGAAGCAACAATCTGACCGGCACGAACAAACAGACCAGCAGTGATTTACTGACCGGCAAGTCAAAAAATTAATAAAACATGGGGCTATTATAAACAATTTTTTATAATTTAAGCCGAATCATCATTCCAAATCATAAATTTATGAGTAAAAGACTGAATACATAAATAAATTCTGTCAATAATGGATGTATGCTTTTTTGAAGACGGGGGAGGAAAACTATTCGCGCCACTGACACTTACCCGGCCGGTCGATGACTTGAGGATAGGGATTTTAACGATTCGTGAAAAATGGGAGAATTATCTGAAGTCGGCACGAATCTGCCGGCTCGGCCGAAAGCCCCTGGATTTGCTTTTCCGTTCCGATCTCCCCGAAGATTTCCGGGAAGTGCTCTGGATCAATGCCCGCTGGTTGCCGGACCCCGAAGCGGCCCGTCGTGCCTCCTCCCTGGGCACCCGCCAGGCCTTGCTATACAAAGGAACCACTGTGGCTTTCCGGGCCGGGGCCAAAGAGAGTAAAAAATGCTATTCTGACGGACTTGGTGCTGTTTTTTCGAATGGCCGTGCCGATAGTCCCGGAATTCGTGACGAGGAACCCGGATGGGAGTTGCTCGAAACAAAAGAGGGACAGCTTTTAAACTATCTCTGGGATCTTTTTCAAAAAAACGGACAGGAAATCGCGCGGGATTTAGCGCTTCTCAGAAAAATAAACAAACGGCGGCCTCTTTTTCAGCCCGATGCCGGTGTCATTGTCCGCCAGCCGGAAAACATCCTTTGCGAACCCGATGCCCGGATTGATCCGGGAGTGATTATTGACGCCTCCGACGGACCGGTTTATCTGGGCCGTCAGTGCCACATCATGTCCGGCACCATGATCCAGGGCCCGGCAGCCATCTGTGAGCAGGCGGTAGTCCGGATGGGCACCCGAATATACTCCGGCACTACGGTCGGGCCCGTCTGCAAGGCCGCCGGTGAAATTCAAAAGGTGATCATGCTCAGCCATTCCAACAAGGCCCACGACGGCTACCTCGGCAACAGCATCCTTGGTGAGTGGTGCAATTTGGGCGCTCATACCACCACCTCCAACCTGAAAAACAATTACAAACCCATCAAGATCCCGGACTGGTCGACCGGTCGCATTCATACCTCGCCCATTCAGTTTTTCGGAACGGTCATGGGTGACCATGGGAAAACGGCCGTCAACACCACCCTGTCGGCCGGTACCCTTTGCGGTGTATTCTGCAATATCTTCACCTACGGATTCCCGCCCAAGCATGTCCCCTCATTCAGTTGGGTGAGTCCGCATCATACCGAGGACTATCAGTTCGAAAAGGCAATGGAGACAGCGGAAATCATGATGTCCCGCCGCAACATACCCCTCAGCCGCGACTATCTGAACATGATGAAACACATCTTTGACCACCGCAACGGCGTTCCGGACCAGCGGCTATGATCGGCGCTGAAAAGCGGGTTTTCCAGCCGTTTTTTTTAATCCCGGCGCATTGGATTTTCTTGAAGACTCCGTATATTTTGCATCTACCGAAAAAACGTTCTTCGTTTTATTGCCGAAGTGGCGGAATTGGTAGACGCGCACGTTTCAGGGGCGTGTGGGAGCAATCCCGTGCGGGTTCGAGTCCCGCCTTCGGCACACA
>SLHZ01000132.1 GCA_007135895.1 Balneolales bacterium
GTGCTTGTACGTGCAACATCATCAGCTTTTACCGGTTCCGGTGAGGGCCTGCCTCTGGATCAGCTTGTGCTGCTGGCCGGTTTTCCCGGAGTTACCATTTCGGCTTCGGTCGTATTATTCGACACTTTGTGGGAAGATTAACTATAGAACAGTGGCTCAACAGTGGCTCTCATGTCAGAAAAAGAACTTCAAAATCAAAATCAAACCGAAGAAATAGAGGGACGGTCGCCCATGCTTGGCAATCGCAGGATTATCGGGCATGAAAAGCTTCGCCGACACATGCTTCGCATCGTTGAAGGCGGCCGTATAGGACATGCTTACCTGATCAGCGGACCATCCGGTGTCGGTAAAAAAGCGCTGGCCCTGGCATTTGCCGAGGCTGTCAACGGGGTGGATAATCTGACCGATCTTGGAGGCAGAAAGCGTTCTGAGCGGCGTTCCTGGTATTATCATCCCGACATTCATCTCTTCCTTCCACTCCCCTCCGGTGCTCCTGCAGATGAATTAAGGGCGCGTATTGCGCTACTGGCTGCCGACCCTTATGATGTGGTTGATTTTTCAGCGCGGCCCTCAATCAGCGGCCAGGATACGGCAAAAAACAAAAGCGCATTTTACTCTGTAGATTATTTTAATACTTCGATTCGCCGCACGGCAAGCATGAGGCCTGGTGAAGGCGACAGAAATATTGTCATTATCACCAATATTGAGAAAGCGCAGGACCGGGTTATCAATGCTTTTCTGAAGCTGCTGGAAGAACCGGGTCCGCATGTGATGTTCATTCTCACCACCGACAGCCTGCACGCGCTTTTACCTACACTGGTTTCAAGGTGTCAGCTTCTGCCCTGCCAGGCGCTTGAAGAAGAGGTGATTCTTGAGGGGCTGCGCCGGCATGAAAACATGGACGAGGAGAAAGCGCTCTTTTTATCCCGCATTGCGGGTGGAAGCTACAGTTTTACCCGTTTTTATGATATGGACAGGCTGGAGGAAGACCGTGAGGATATTATCCGGTATCTGCGCATGTCCTATTCGGTAGATGCACCTGGTATCCTTGAAATCTGCCGGAAATGGCATGCGGACCGCAACAGGGATTCTCTGCTTGCCCTCGTCAACATGATGGAAGTTTTTCTGCGCGACATCGCGCTGTATTCCTCCGGTGCCGGGGAGGCCCTCATCACCAACAATGATCGTCTGGATGTTATCCGGAACTTCTGCAAGGCTTTGGGTGATGCCCGTATCAACGAGATGATTGAAAGCCTGGAAGAGGTACGGCTGCTCCTATCTCAAAACATACAACCCAAACTGTTGTTCACAGTGCTTTCAAACCGGTTCACCGCCTGGATGCGGGGTCGGCAGGCTCCGATTGAACGCGATGAAGCATGGAAGCACCTGCCGGCAAATTAACGAATGGGCGCTCTCTTGCATCTGACATAATATTATTCTGCGTATGGATATCTTTTTTGAAAAAATTCACGGTGCCGAAAATGATTTTATTATCATGGATGCCCGCAATCCTGATTTTCCGTTAAGGGAAGTAAAAAAAAGAATACCGATGCTTTGCAACCGCCGTTCAGGCATAGGTGCGGATGGTGTTCTTTTTCTGGCATCATCGCGAAAGGCAGACTACAACATGATCTACCACAATGCCGATGGAAGTGAAGCAAGCATGTGTGGCAATGGTGCGCGTTGTCTGGCCCGCTTTGCGGAGCGCCTGGGATTTCCTTCCAAGGTTCGTTTTCATGCCGGTGGTCTGCTCTATTCGGCTGAAATCGAAAAGGAGAGCATCTCAATCCGTTTTCCCATGAAACCCAAACCCGAGCCTCTGGTTATAGATGGTGAAAAATGGGTGGTGGTCCAAACCGGAACGGAGCATGTGGTCCGTATCAGCGCCGAACATGCCGGCGGGGATTACGAGATGATGCTGCGAAGGGGGCGTGAGGTGCGATACAACCAGGAAATCTTCCCGACAGGCACCAATGTGAATTTCGCCTACGTTATCGATGATGACACAGTGGGTCTGACCACCTATGAACGCGGGGTGGAAAACCTGACCCGGGCTTGCGGAACCGGTGCCATTGCAACGGCCATAGCCAGGCACTATCTGGAAACAGAATCCGGAAAACAGCCTGCCGGGACGGAAAGTCGTCAAATCAGAGTATTGTGTCCCGGTGGCGAAATTCAGGTAAGCTGCGACATCCGACATGACAGAAAATCCACAAGCTATAAAAATATCATACTACATGGGCCGGCCGTTTTTGTTTTCCGTGGTTCTTTTCCCCTTTAGTTTCGGGAAGCTTCTTTTGCTGCTCTGGACCGTGCTGATGCTCTCGTGTTCGTCTGCGGAGCGAACCAGCCGGCCTATGCTTGTGCCGCAAGAGACATCCTACCCGGAAAACAGCCCCATGGTTGAAGGCCAGGTTATTCCCCCCGACGAGATACGAAGTATTCAGCTCTATCGCGGTACACGCAAAGCCTCTCTTCCGGCCATTGAGCTGGGTACGTCCGATTTTGTAACCCTTCGTTTCGATGAACTCTCCTCTTCAACCAGGATGTTCCGGGTACGCCTGATACACCGGAACGCTGACTGGTCACCGAGCGTCCTTTCCAGGCAAATCTATCTGTCGGGCTACAGAGAAGACCTCATTCAGGGAGGAGAACCCGGAAGAGCGCAAAATCCATCGTATGTACACTACCAGTACCGTTTTCCGAACGAAAACATGCGTGTGAAGTACAGTGGGAACTACCTGCTTGAAGTATTGGATTATGAAACATCGGAACTCTTGTTTTCGGTTCCTTTTTTCGTATATGAAAACAGCGGAATCCTTCAGTTTGAAACAGAAGAGCTTTACGGCATGGATCCGCGCTATACGGTCCATCATCAGCCGTTCGCAAGCTACCGCTATCCCCGTTTTATCATTTCTCCATCTATGGACCTCCGGGTATTTTTTGTCCAGAACCGTTTCTGGGGCCGGGCCCGAGAGGCGGATGAGATCGATATTTCCGAACAGGGTATTTTCCGGGCCTACCTTTCCCGTCCGGAGTCATTTGTCGGAGTGTATGAATTCCGGCCTCTCAATCTGGATCCGTATGATATTTCCAGACCGGATGTGGTTGAAATACGGTCTCATACCGTACCGCCGCGGGTTTACCTATTCCGTGATGTTGTCAATCTTGATGTGAACCCCAGACGTCGCAGTCCGTCATTATTCGGCACTCCATCGGACACGTATACTGCCCGTTACGTGGATGTTCATTTCGAGCTGGAGATCCCGCACATGGAGGATGCCGGTTTGCCGGTCTATGTCTACGGACCTTTCAACAATTGGAGCATTAAGGAAGCCAACCGCATGGAGTATCAGAGCGAGACCAGGTCCTATACCGGGCGTGCATTGATCAAAGAGGGTCAATATGACTACAAGTATGCTCTGGTTGACAGGAACCGTGTTGATGATTTGCGGTTGGATGCCAGTTTTGCTTCAACAGCGCAGGAATATACCTCCTTCGTCTATTTCCGTGATCCTGCTCACCAGGTCGACCGGTTGCTGCAGATGCAGACGGACAGGGTCCATTGATGCGGAAAAATATTAGAAGTCCAGGCCAATGCTGAAATAGTGGACGCGCCTGCCAAAGCCATCCCCTCCTTCAAGATCGTATGGCCATGCGAGATCGTATCGGAACGGGAGTCCAAGAAGTATGGTCCTGAGTCCAAAACCGGTTCCGGCAAGTGCTGCATTGCGGTCGAGGCCATTCCATGCGGCCCCAACATCAAAAAAGGCGGTTCCCTGAATATTATAGAGGGGGATTATCGGGATAGGCCCCGGCAGCATGGCAGCAATCAA
>SLHZ01000354.1 GCA_007135895.1 Balneolales bacterium
GTAGCGGTCCGTGTTGTGGATACGTACAATAGCATCGGTTTTAAAATGCGGAAGGACGCTGGTGATCACGTCATCTTTGCCCAGCAACAGTACGGCTGCCAGCGTGTAGCCGGTATCGCCGGTTTGCATATCTCTTCTGTGCAGCCGGGCAGATTTCATCAGCTCTTCGTTACTCATTTCCAGCCAGGGGTGGTCGGGGCGCTGGTTGCGGGCCAGTTTGCGTGCACGGTTAAACAACGATGCCTTAAAGTCATCCGGGGTGACGTAGGGATACACCTTGTTCTCCGTGTAGCTGCTCTGTTTGCGAAGGTACAACTGGGTAACCTGTTCCGGCTGATTGGTGATATCAAAATCTCCGTCTTCGTTGCGGTCGAAGATTTTACCGGCGGTATTGTGTACCTGCGAACTTTCCGGTACGTACACCACAATGACGTTTTTACCTTCCACTTCCACCACTTCGGGCGACAGGTAGTAGGGCGGACTCAATTTTTGCGGATTATTGGCATTGGTTATTATGCTGTCCAGAATCCCTTGCACAGCATCCTCATCCACACCGGTTACCGTGCAGTCATCTTCCACACCAAGGAGAAGATGGCCGCCCTGTCTGTTGAGAAAAGCACACACCGTTTCAAAGGCATTTTTGTTGAGCCGGGTTTTTGAGGTTTTGAATTCAACGGAAATCCCTTCCCTCTGGTGGATGATATCTTGGAGGTGGTTTGAGGTCAAAAAATTATACGTGCGATTTTATATTTGATAATAAAGCCTTGCATACGCTTATATCCGTGGTCACAATTCGGATCATCATGTAACCGGATACCAGTGTCATTGATTATGAGCTCTGGGATATTTCCAGGTTATCATTTGACTCATAATGACCAGGAATACTCCTGCTAGCATGAATGGAAGCCACATGCTCACAATGGCATCTGCTTGAGCGAAATGGGTAATCATAAGAATCACTGCGGTAATCAGAATTAAAACACCTGAATAGAGCAATGATTTGCTCGCTATTGAGACGTGACGAGCTTTTTTGGGATCTTGTATATTGATGTTTTTCATGGTGTGCCTTTCTGTCACAATTTATTTACAATTTGAATCATTGCCTGAAAAACGATATTTGGATTACTTGTTTGGTTAGTTGTCCCTGTAATATACGGGTCAACTGTCTCTTGTTTTAACGGTTTCATATTAAGTTTGAAATTGTGGCCGTGTTCATCAATACGTTCAAGTATCACCGGGCGCAGCTTCAATCCTGGTCGTGCACGTTATTCCCATCGCCTCCATGTCCCTCATGAGGCGGGGAGGGTCAACCAGGTGTCCCATCATCCAGAGACCGGGCTTTTTGGCCGAACCATCGAGGTATTGCAGTATGGTTGCAACCACCGGAATAGCTGTCAGCTCGTACCCATCGGTATGCGAAACGGTTGCCTGCATGGTGGCGGGCCGGCCATCTTTAAGTCCGGCAGCCTGTACCTGAAGTTCGACCCGATAGGGTGGTTTATGAAAAGTGCCCATTCCCCACCATAGAAATTTTCCGATGGGACGCACGGCATTCGGCGCCAGCTTAAGCCAGGCCCAGGCTATCGGCATCACGACCCAATCCAACATCCAGTGCTGTTCGGAGATGTAAAATCCCGTTTCACGAAGCGATGGCAACATATCGGGCAACAGACCCAGCTCCTCGAAAAACATGGCATAGCAACGCTTGCTCCCGATATCGCCCCCAAAATGAAAGGTGCGCACGTCAAACGAACGGGGGCTCGTCCACCGACCGTTTTGGAAGACCTGACCGCTATACTTTTTAAAGCTCTCGATCACCTCGTCCACGGCCTCGGAGTAAGGCAAGTCTTTGCCCATATTCAGATATCCCAGCGTGATGGCGCTCTCGATGGGGTGCAACTGGGACGCGGCATATCGTACTAATGCAGAGGGCAGACCGGGATGGAAGCCGGCCTCCGTGATGAAACAGCGTCCGGCGCGTTCGATTTCATCGGCCGATGATTGCAGTAAAGCAAGCTTTTTCGCGCCCAGTTGTACATCCAGATAGTCCACACCCATATCGAGGGCTGTCCGGATCACCTCCGCCGTATAGGCTGTGGTGGGCGCCGCCACTGCCACCAACGTCTGATCTGCGAATGCCGGACGCAGAGAATCCGGCTGTGACGCATCGGCGTAGATGGCTTTGGCGCGATGACCGGGGTATTGCTCATTCAAACTGTCGGCATACGCCTGCGCTTTGTCCGGATGCCGTGTTGCAATCGTAATTTCCGCGTTGGATTGCGCTAACAAATATTGCGCGATCAATCTTCCGGTATAACCGGTGCCACCAAGTATCAGGATTCGTGACATGATTTGTTTTTATCTGTGTTGGATGCAACGATCATGATCCGGGTGCCACGAAGCGCACATCGGTGACCTTTGCCCTGAAAAACACAAAGTACGCGTCCGTGCCGAACATGTTGCCGGCCTCTACATGGAAGGGGATGCGAAAACCCTGAACGTCACGAAAATCGGACAGTTGTCCGCCAAAAGGTTGAAGCTGGTGCTTCTTTTCAGGGTTGGCATCGCTCCACCGCATGAAGTGAACCTCCACGGGACGGCCTTCGGCATCGATCTTCATATCCACCGCCTGCGATAGTCCGTTGTGAGTTACTGTCACGCGGACATTGTCCTGATCCGGAGCTTCCCAAACTACACCTGGTCCCGGGAGCAGGGCGGCTGGCGTCCAAAAGACCGCCTCGGCAACATACCGGCCATATGCCGCCCGGGCATGGTTCGTATCGCCCCCCATGCGGGCAACGGGTATCAGTCCGAGAATTCGGAAGCGCGTCCATTTACCGGTGTCAGAGCCAGACACCGACACGATTCCGGGCATCGTGACCTTCCAGACAAAACCCGTGGGTGCGGCCAGAATCTGCCTTGCAACCATCGGCTGATAGTTTGGATGGTCTTGCGTGCCGAGACTGAATTCTCCTCCCATGTCGATTTCAGCCACCGTCAGCAACGGCGTGCCGGGCGCGATAGCAAAGTTGAAGAACCGCTGCACCGGTTCGGGTAAGCCGGCCACCATGACAGGGTCATACACAGCAGGGTTTTCCGGCTGCGATGCGGCCAGCCGGGCCCACTCCATACGGTCGGCACGCTCATCCCACAGTCGAAGTCCCGCGAGCAGGATCAGGGGTAATGCCAGTAAAACCAGAATCGAATACACGATGTTGCGCTTTGAATACAAGGTGTTCACTCATGGGTTGAAGTTCAGTAAGTCGAATCTCGGTATGGTAAATCTCAGTATTGCGAATCTCAGTATGGCGAATCTTGGTTAAGAGTTAATGAAATAACATCAACGGAAAAGCCTTTGTCTGAATCATAGTTAAAGACAACCAAATTACCAGCGTTTATCAGCTGGACATGTTTTGAATTCGGCAATTCAAAGCGGCCTATCATGTTTCCTGAATGTTCAACTAGCACAAATTCCCGGGCATCATCTGTCTCTCCGGTCTGAAGTAACAGATGCTTGGCGTCTGCCCAGGCGTCAAAAAACAAGGGCATGGTTTCGGGAATACGAGAAACGATATTGTCTCTTATGTCATCTCGTATTCTACTGGTTCTGCGTTCAATATCCTCTTTTTTCACAGGACGTGGTACTATGAGAAGATCAAACGACTCCATCAAATGATGTTCGTGATTGTACAGTTCAAATCGTTCGTCTGACCCACGCGCCACCCAATAAGAGCCATTATTCAAGGGCAAGATTTGATCTTTGCTTCGGAATGGAATGGGGTAAACGGATGCCCATCCTTGCGGTGACATAAAAGTCCAGGGATTTGGCAA
>SLHZ01000111.1 GCA_007135895.1 Balneolales bacterium
AACAGATGAAAAAGAAGAGAGGGGATAAAGCCATGTCTGAGGGATATCGTAAAGCCATTCTGCTTGTGGAAAAGCAAGACAATTCTTCCTTGAGCAGGAACATGAGTTACAAGAAAGACCTTGAGAAGCTGGGCTATGATGTGGTGACGGCCGATACGGGCGAAGAGGCCATCCAAATAGCCGTTTCCGGTGCTGATATCGATCTGATTATAATGAATGTCGACCTTGGCGATGGCATGGACGGGGCGCAGGCCACCAAAGCGATTCTGAAAAAACATGAGCTGCCGATTGTGTTTTTGGTTTCGGACACGGAAACGAATATTGAAGAAATCACAGAGCACATTATGTGCTATGGCGTTATCAGTAGAAATTCCAGCACTGCGCTTCTCAATACTTCTGTAAAAATGGCGCTCAAGCTTCACAAGGTGCGCATGAAAGAGAAAGCACGTACTGAAGAGCTTCTGTTCCAGGCATCCATACTCGATCACATCGGCGATTATGTGACCGTAACAGATCCTGACGGAAAAATCATCTATGTCAATGAGGCTGAGTGTAGGGCGGTCGGAAAGAATAAAGAGGAAATAGTCGGTAAAACAACAGAAGTATTTGGTGAAGACCCGGGGCATGGTGCAACACAAAACGAGATTCTTGAAGCGATCCGGGAAAAGGGTTCATGGAGGGGTGAAGTAGTCAATATCGACAGTAATAACAGCCGCATCGTGTTGGATTGCAGGACATGGGCCATGCGGGATTCCACAGGTGCAGCTCATGCTTTTATCGGTATTTCTTCAGATATCACTGAGCTTAAGCGGATGAAGGAGGCACTGCTTACCGCCGAACAAAGACTGGAAAAAACGACGTATGAGCTGACCGAAAATATTCCGATTGGAACATACACTGTGGTGCAGCCTCCCACAGGAGAAATGGCGAAATTCGAATTCATGAGCAGTCGCTTCCTGGAACTGACGGGATTAGATCGCGAGGAAGCCACTTCAGATCTACTGAAAGCGTTTGCCCGTTGTGTGCATCCTGATGAGTTCGATAATTGGGTAGCACTGAACGCTGAGGCCTTTGAAGAAAAAAAGCCATTCTCCGGTGAAACAAGAATTATTGTCCACGGGGAAATCCGCTGGGTATCCGCCGAATCCAACCCGCGCGTACTTCTTGACGGATCGACTGTCTGGGAGGGAGTGCTGATCGATATCACCGATCGTAAGCGGGCCGAGGAGGCGCTGCGGGAGAGCAAAGAACAATTAAGTTCATTAATAAATAATATGCCCGACGTTGTTTGCTTTAAAGACGGTGCGGGGCGATGGCTCGAAGCAAACACATTCGACCTGGAATTATTCCAGCTTACCGGAGTTGATTACAAAGGCAAAAAAGACTCCGAGCTTGCTCAGTACAGCCCCTTTTACCGAGAGGCTTTTATGACTTGCGAAGATTCGGATGAAATAGCATGGGCTGCAAAAACCGTCAGTCGGGGCGAGGAGTACATCCCACGCCCAAATGGAGACGTGATGATTTTCGAGATCATTAAAGTTCCTGTATTCAATCCCGATGGTTCACGTAAAGGATTAGTAGTTGTAGGACGCGACATCACCGGGCGCAAGCTCGCCGAACAAGCCCTGGAGAAGTCCCTGGAAGAGAAGAATGTCCTGCTCTCGGAAATCCATCACCGGGTGAAGAACAACATGGCCGTCATCTCCAGCCTGCTCACACTGCAATCGGAATTTGGCGAACAGAAGAAGGATCCGGAAAAACTGCTCAAGGACCTTCAAACCCGCATCCTTTCCATGGCCTGGGTCCATGAGCTGGTCTACGAAAGCAAGGACTTTGCGCAAATACAATCGGTCAAGCTCCTGCAGCGGCTGATCGACTATCTGAAAACAAGCTACGGTCCCGACGACAAGGAGATCCTGATGCAGATGCATTCTGATGATATCATGCTGGACATGAACAATTCGGTTCCGCTGACGCTTTTGATTGCCGAAGTGCTCACCAATGCATGGAAGCACGCTTTTACGGGACGCCGTACCGGTCGCATAGAAGTTATGCTCAACAAAGACAATGAGGGCTTCCGGATGATCGTCCGGGATGACGGAGTGGGTGTTGCAGACCTGGAGAAGCTCAGGCAGCCAGAGAGCTTTGGCTCTACCATCGTCCACGGCTTGGCCCAGCAATTGCGCGGCGAGCTTTCATTTTCCTCTCCTGCTGAAGGCGGACTTCAAGTCGAAGCCTGGTTTCCCGATGCGATGACCACTAAAGTGCCGTAAAAGTTCACCTATACTCCAAAAGTTGAAGCACATTGTGAATGATGACATTGTGAACAACGAAATAATAGCCGGATGAAAAGTATCATCATTGTTGAAAATGACTTCATCATTGCCCTGGCGTTGAAAAAAGAAATTCAGCGGCTGGGACACGAAGTCACGGCTACCCTGGACAACGGCAAGGCGGCAATTGCCAAAGTCAAACAGGGTCTAGTGGACCTCATTCTGATGGAGACCCGTCTTTTTGGTGAAATGGATGGGATTGAAGCCATGAATCAGATCCGTAGGTTCTCCGGTGTCCCGGTCATTTACATGACCGGCCAGCCCCTCGAGAGTATAAAAAAGCGGGCTCTGCAAACCCGTCCTGCAGGGTATTTGAGCAAGCCATTAAAAACAAAAGATCTGGAAGAGCTCGTCGGAAAGACCTTCGGTGAGAATTGAAAAAAAGAGAGGGTAGATATGAGATTACTGGCACTTTCATTCCTGATGATTATACTGACCGCTTCCATCGTTTACAGCCAGGGAACCGGTTCTGACAAACAAGCAGTCAATACTACAGCTTCATCTACAAATGGCCGTGACACAGAAACGGCAGTTGTCGATGTGACCAATCCGGTAACCGGACAAACATGGATGGATCGAAACCTGGGCGCATCTCGTGTGGCTGCTTCTTCCACCGATTCCGAGGCTTATGGTGATCTCTACCAATGGGGACGTGCCGCTGATGGTCACCAAAAACGTGATTCAGATACAACCTCCACATTGAGCCGTTCCGACCAGCCGGGCCATGGGAATTTTATACTTGCGCACAATGAACCGAATGACTGGCGCAGCCCGCAGAACGATAATCTTTGGCAGGGGATAAACGGGGTCAACAATCCATGTCCATCCGGCTACCGGTTGCCAACCGAGTCGGAGTGGGATTCCGAGCGGCAAAGCTGGGCCAGGAACGATGCCATCGGGGCGTTAGCATCCCCGTTGAAATTACCCCTCACGGGCGTTAGACGTAGCACTGGTTCGCTATTCAATGTCGGCTCCGGAGGGTACTATTGGTCAAGTACCGTGACCGGTTCCAGTACACGGTACCTGCTCTTCAGTAGCAATGGTGCCGGTATGCTCACTGGCAGCCGGGTGTCCGGGGGCTCTGTGCGCTGCATTAAGGATTAAAATGATCCTTTGATTTATTGCCTGAGCGTTCCCGCAGGGCGCGAAGATTCTCAAGCCCTTGCATCACTAAAATACTGCAATGCAAGGGATTGAGAGTACCGCCGGCCGGACTCGAACCGGCACGGAGCTTTAAACTCCATTGGATTTTAAGTCCAACGTGTCTACCAATTCCACCACGGCGGCACGTGATGAACTCGTTACGTGTTGATAAGATAACGCTGTTTGCCGATAACTACAATGAGGGCGCCTGCTGAATAACGGCGAATAACGGCAAATGAGGGCCCCTGATGAATGACGGCGAATAGCGGCGAATGAGGGAGCCTGATGAGTCTTCCTGAACCCGCCGGGTCAATTCCTTTTATAAATAATAAATTCCT
>SLHZ01000233.1 GCA_007135895.1 Balneolales bacterium
AAGAGAAGGAGTATCAATGAGCACGTGATCGCACTGCTGCCATTCGGGCAACATCTGTGTCACATCACGACTGTCTGATACCGGGTACCAGGCCAGCTTGTGATCATCACAAAACGGCTTGAGTACCGTGTAATAGGGTTGCTGCTCTTTTTCGCCGGGCATGACCGATACCAGGGCCAGGTTTTTCCCGGCCAGGAACTCGGGGTGCAGTGCCAGTTTCATGATCAGGCGGGTTTTTCCCGATCCGGAAGGACCGGCAAAAAGGAGAAAGCGCGGGAGGGACCCCGGTTCGCGGAAGGTGAGCGCGTTCCGGATGATGCCGGACAGTTGCGAAAGGAATGCCTGCGGATCCTGATCGGGATCGATTCCCTGATCGAGTATCTGACGGAACCAGCGGCCCACCTCGGTCGGCCGGATGCCGGTTTCAACCAGCTGCTGAAATGCCGGATGGGATGCAAGGTCCAGGTTGGAGGCAATCAGTCCGGAGTCGAGCAGTGCTTCGAGCTTGTCAAATCGCTTGTGCAGGGCCAGTATTTCCCGCTGTGTCTCGGCCCCTGTACGGCCCGCCGGATGCTCGCGTTGTGTAACGCCGGGGGCTGTACTGGGCTGGAAGCGCCGTTTTGTAGTTCCCTGTCCGGTGCTGCCGTCCTGGCTGCGGTTATTGTCCGACCGATGGTGCGGACCATTGTTTGATTCCATTTTCTCCATCCGGGCGAAGCGCCGAAGCGCCTTCAGGTTATTGCTGACCGGTGCCGGCGGATCCATATATCCGGAGAGATCGGGTTGATTGGATCGACCTGTTTGACCTGTCTGCCTTGTTTGACTTGCCTGAGTTGTTTGCCCTGTTTGCCTTGCCTGAGCTGTAAGACCTGTATGACCTTTCTGCTCTGTCTGAGCTGTATAACCTGTTTGAGAGGAAAACGGACCCCTGTCCATCTTTCCGGCCTCTCCGGACTTCACCGGTCGGGCCGCTTCTCCGGTTTCGGGGCGTTTGGCGCGGCCGGCCGGTGCCGCTTCGCGGGCCACCGTTTCATAGCGGTCCGGGTTGCCGGCACTGCGGGTTTCCATGCGATGGGTCTCCCCGGCCGCATCACTGCGGCGGTAGAAGACATTGCGAAAACGGGTTTCCTCCCCGGAAGGCGGCTGCTTTTGTCCGGACTTCTTGTCGACCAGCACCGTTACACCCGCCGGGTTTTTCCCTTCGGCTTCAAACGACTCGAGTATGACGATGTCATCGCCATACATCTGGCGGGCGCTTTTTCTCGCCAGGTCAATCGTTTTCCCAAAAAATTTCTTCAGTATCATGCGGGTGCGGGTTCTTCAAGTTCCTTCGGCTGCAGACTTACGCGATCATAGGTTTTGATCTGCACGTCCGGACTGATGTCGTTGTAGGACAGTACCGTTATCTCTGGCAAAATTGGTACCAAAAAATCATAAATTGTCGGGCGCAGCACGGGCGAGGTGAGCATGATGGGGTCGTATCCTTCGCGGATCATCTTTTCCAGCACCTTTGAGGCGCTCATGTAGAGCTCTTCAACGGTTTTCGGGGCGAAGCCCAGGGTATTGGAATTAAGCAGACCCTGCTGGGCCTGTCCGATGAGGTGCGACTCAAGCTGCGAAGCGAGTACGGCCACGTTTATTTCGTTGTTCTGGGTGCGGAACTGGTTGGTGATGGTCTCTGAAAGAGCCGCCCGGCAATACTCTGTAAGTACATCGGAGTTTTTGGTTTGAGTGCTGTGATCTGCCAGGGTTTCCAGTATGGTGTTGAGGTCCCTGACCGGCACCCGCTCCCGCAGGAGCCGTTTGATGACCCGCTGCACATCCCCCACATTCAGCACCTCCGGAATGAGCTCTTCCACCAGGGCGGGGGAGTGTTCCTTGAGGTTGTCGATCAGGCGGCGGCACATTTGCCGGTCGACCAGCTTCCAGGCACTCTTGCGGAGGACTTCCATCAGATGCGTGGTGACGACGGCAGGTGACTCGATGACCGAGAGACCATATTTTTCCGCCTGTGACTTATTTTTTCCGCTAATCCAGATGGCGTCCATGCCAAAAGTGGGGTCTTTGGTCTTGATGCCCTGGATATCGGGCTTGAAATCGGTGGGCAGCAGGGCCAGGAAATAGCCCGGCAGCAGTTCGCCCTGACCCTGGATGACTCCTCTCATCTTGATCAGGTACTGGTTGGCGTCAAGCTGTACATTATCGCGTATCCGTATGGGCGGAATGATGATACCCAGCTCTGCCGCGAGCTGCTTCCTGAGTGATGCCATGCGTTCGAGCAGGTCCCCGCCCTGATCGGTCTCTACCATGGGGATCAGGCTGTAGCCGATTTCAAGCTCCAGGGTGTCGAGCAGCAGGTAATCTTCCACCCGCTCCTGCGTGCTGACCGGCGCCTTGGGTTTGCTGGCCGACTCCAGGGCAAGTTCTTTTTGTTCCTCGCTGGTTTTATGCTTGTTGTAGGCGATGATCAGGAAGATGGACCCTATGACCCAGAACGGGAAGGTGGGCAGACCGGGCAGGATACCCAGGAAGAAGACAAAGGCCGCCCCGAGTACAACGGTTTTGGGGTTGCCCATGAGCTGCGAGGTCATCTCTTCGCTCAGGTTGCCTTCCGAGGCGGCCCGCGACACGATGATACCGGCTGCCGTGGAGACCAGCAGGGCCGGCACCTGGGAGACCAGTCCGTCCCCGATGGTCAGCAGTGTGTAGACCTCGGCGGCGTCGGCCAGTGTCATCCCCTGCTGCATGGTCCCGATAATGAGACCCCCAATAATATTTATAAAGGTGATAAGGAGAGCGGCAATGACATCCCCGCGGACAAACTTGCTGGCACCGTCCATGGCTCCGTAGAAATCGGCTTCATTGGCGATCTCCTCGCGGCGCTGCTTGGCTTCCTGATCCGATATCAGGCCGGCGCTCAGGTCGGCATCAATGGACATCTGCTTGCCGGGCATCGCATCCAGGGTGAAGCGGGCGGCTACTTCGGCAATACGGGTGGCACCCTTGGTGATGACCACGAAGTTGATGATGATCAGTACGGAGAAGATGATGATCCCGATGACGAAGTTGCCCTGGACCATGAAACTGCCGAACGACTGGATCACTTCGCCGGCATAAGCGTCATTGAGAATCAGACGGGTGGTGGCTACGTTCAGGGACAAGCGGAATAGCGTGAGTATAAGCAGCATTCCCGGGAACACCGCAAACTCGAGCGGCTTGAGCGTGTAGAAGGCTACCAGCAGCACGACCAGTGAAAGCGAGACACTTGCGGCCAGGAACATATCCATCATGCTGGCCGGGACGGGCAGGATCATGATCATCAGGATCACGATGATGCTCGACGATATGAGCACATCGGTCCGGAAGAACATTTGCTTCAGCTGACTTCCTGTTATCCTGAAAGCGGCCATGCGGACTTACTAGTGGGGTTTGAGTTGATGCTTCTTTTTGAGTTTGTAGACATAGGCGAGGATCTCGGCGACGGCCTTGTAGAGCTCGACCGGGATGAACTGATCTTCTTCGGCCGTGGCGAAGAGTGCCTGGGCTACCGGTTTGTTTTCCACAATCGGTATGCCATAATGCTCGGCAAGTTCGCGGATGCGCAGTGCTTTCTTCCGCTGGCCCTTGGCCATCACGATGGGAGCCTCGTTGTACTCCGGGTCATACTGCAGGGCCACGGCGTAGTGTATCGGGTTGGTAACCACTACGTCGGAGCCCAGTATGGCATGGTCGAGCCGTTTCTGGCGGCGCATTGCCATGGCGAGGCTTCGTCGCTTGCCCTTGATGTGGGGATCTCCTTCCATCTGTTTGTATTCGTCCTTGACCTCCTGCTTGGTCATGCGCAGATCCTTGCGGTGCTGAAAGCGCTGATAGATCACATCGAGGATCGATAATATGAACAGGGCCGACAGGATGCGCGTGAGGAATACCAGCACGTAGGAACCGGCGTGGGGAAGGGTGTAGCCCATAGGCATGATGGCGAGGGAGAGAAACTGGTTTATATCGCTCCGGACGGTGAAATAGATCACAAAACCGACAATAATGAGTTTGGCGAATCCTTTGACCAGTTCCACGAAGCCCTTCATGGAAAAGATGCGCTTGATGCCGTTGATGGGGTTGATCTTGCTGCCTTTGGGCCTGATGGCCTTGGCGGAAACAGCGCCGCCGGTCTGCACGATATTCACCAGCAAAGCCGTAACCAGCAGCATGATCATGATGGGCGTGATGATGTCGAGTCCGAACCGGATGGCCATTTCCAGGTAAGAGAGGGCGTGTTCCTGGTTATCGATCGGTTGTCCTGCCGTGGAAAAAAAGGTCTGGAACATCCTTTCCAGCCGACCGTACATGTAACCGCCCGAGAAGACAAGTGTCATGACGGCGATCGACATCAGCATGACCGATGATATCTCCTTGCTGACACTGACATTCCCTTCCTCACGCGCTTTTTGCAGCTTCCGCGGTGTTGGTTCTTCGGTTTTTTCCTGGTCGCTCTTCTTGTCGGACATTCTTGCTGTGTCCTTCTCGTTGCCGGTTAACTGCAGGGGATACGCCCGGCAGCTCATTTCCGCACATTCGTTCAAAAACAGTACCAGTCGCTTCCCAAACTCCTAACCGCTGCGGTCCGGGGATAGAGAGCCCTGAAAGTCGTACCGGGACATGACAGCGGGCAGCCGGTCCGGAATAAATAGGTCATGACAGCGGAAAACATTTCCCGCCTGCTCTCTTTGGCGCAACGAAGCGCATCCTGACAAAAGCGCCGGGCGCCTGTTGATGCTGGCACACATTTTGAAGCGATGGTCATGCAAACCGTAAAGCAATCAAACAATATCATGCTCGATCGATACGAAGTTCAGGTTCAGGCCATGAATATGATGTCCAAGGCACAGGATGTCTCGGCCAACAACCTGGCCAATATCAATACTCCGGGTTACAAGGGCGACCGCTTTTTCCTCCGGCTGCTGACCGAGGAGGTCAACGGCAAGGAAGTCAGCCGGATTGTCCCGAGGCAGCACGTGAATCTTGAGCAGGGTGAGCTGGAAATGACCGGGGGACAATTTGATTTTGCCCTGAGCGGAGAGGGTTTTTTCGTTGTGGAAGAGGATAATCAGAGCTTTCTGACCCGCAATGGTCGTTTTCAGCTGGACAATAACGGGTTTTTGCGCAATGAGCGCGGAGCCCATGTCATGGGCGAAGCGGGAAGGATCTACATGCCCGAGTTTTTCCATGCCATGCAGGATGGACAGATGGAGAGCCGGCTTGAGGTGAACCGGGACGGAAGCATTGTGATCAATGGAGAGGTATTCGACCGGCTTCAGGTGGTGAGGCTCGACGATCCATCGCAAATCGAGCGTCGGGGCAACACCTATTTCACGCCGGGCAATTCCCGTCTGCTGCCGAAGGATGCTTCCACGGAGGTTATCCAGGGTCATATTGAAAAGGGCAACACACAGGCGCTCACAGAGATGTCGCACATGATGAGGAATATGCAGATGTTCGAGGCGCAGCAGCGGGCCCTGCGTGCCAATGACGATTCGCTTTCACAGGCCACCCGCACCCTGGGAAGGTTTTAATCTATAATAAAGAGGAATAGACCATGTTCAGAGCTCTTACCACCGGCGCACTTGGAATGAGTGCCCAGCAGAAGGCGGTCGACAACATTGCCAACAACCTGGCCAATGTCAACACGACCGGTTACAAACGCACTACGATTGCGTTTCAGGATCTGTTTTATGAGAATATCACGGCCTCCAAGCAGGGATCCAATGTCCAGGGCATGAACGACAGCGGACCGATGCTGCAGATCGGACACGGTTCCCAGGCGGTTTCAACCATCCGCAATTTCATGCAGGGCCCTGTTGAAGAGACGGGTAATGCTCTGGATATCGCCATCAGCGGCTCGGGTTTCTTCCAGGTGGAGCTGCCGGACGGCAGTATCGGCTACACCCGTGACGGCAATTTCAGCAGGAATGCCACCGGGCTGCTGGTCAACAACTCCGGATTGCCGCTGGCCGACCTGATTGAAATACCCATGGAGGCGGTGGCCATAGAAATAAGCCAGAGCGGGGTGGTGACGGTTCAGATGCCCGGGGGAAATACCCAGATGGATCTGGGGCAGATTGAGCTGGCGAAGTTTGTCAATCCGGGCGGACTCCGGGCGCTGGGGGATAATCTCTTTTCAGAGACCGAAACTTCCGGGGTGCCTTTCTTTGCAAATCCCGGCGATGAGGGCTTTGGTGTGCTGCGCCAGGGATTTCTGGAGCAGTCCAATGTGGATATTGTCACCGAGATGGTCCGCCTGATCGAAGCCCAGCGGGCCTATGAGACCAATTCGAAGGTGGTGCAGACCGCCGAAGAGATGATGTCGGTCACCAATGGCATCAAACGGTAATAACGTCAAATGATAAAAGATTGAACGATAAAACGTCAAGCGATAAAAGATTGATCGAATCATAAGCCCACAGATAACATTCATGCCCATGCCGGGAATCATCAACGTCATATTGGCTGCAATGCTTTGGACATCCGGTGTTCCGGATGCCGGCGGTCTGTCCGGCCCGGCTCCGGAGCCGGTATCGGTGTCGACAGCCGGGTCTGTTGGAACAGGCCACCTGTCCGCCGTTTCGGACCACCCGTCCAAATCGGACAGGAATGTTGGTCCGGTCAGTCCGTCCGAAACGAGTCGGTTGCCTGCAGCTATGGCCCACCTGTCTACAGCGGACAGGGAGGCGAGTCCGACGGCCATACCGGTCATTCTGGAGAAGGCGAAGGCATCGCTTGACGGCATGTACTGCAATGATTCCTACCGTTTCCACCTTCAGCCGCGCTGGATCCCCTCAACGCTGGCCCGGTTGCCGGCGGATGCGGTGCATGACGTGACCATGCTGGGTTCGCTGGATCGCTACACCGGTTTTCATGTGGTCTACGAGCATCGCGGCAGAAGACAGGAGGTCCGCATACAGTTGAAAGTGGATATTGATCAGTGGCTGCCGGTAGCCCGGGAGCTGGTGACGGCCGGCACGGTGATTGGCGGAGACCATCTGGATATGCGATGGGTGAATGTGCCGCGTGACCGCGGACAGCTGGTCACCGATCCTGCCGTGCTGCATGGCAAGACACTCCGTCGTACGCTGGCGGCAGGAGAGCCGGTGCGCACCGCCGATATTACCACAGAGTTCCTCGTGGAGGTGGGCCAGGCGGTTCAGCTCGTCATGACCGGCGATGGCACAGTCATTGAGCTGACGGCCGTAGCACGCCAGAACGGCGCACTGGGTGATGATATCCGAGTCTACAGCGATGATACCCGTCGCACATACCTTGGCCGTGTGGAGCAGGCCGGCCGGGTGCAATGGATACGAACTTTATAATACAACAGACCCCGACCGTATGAAAAGCAAAACCAGAAAACCACTATTTCGGACGGCAGGCTGCTTCGCATGGATGCTTCTGATGTGTTCGCCCTGTCTGCTGCCGGCACAGGCGCAGAATTCGCTGTTTCGCGACACGCGGGCCAGTCAGGTCGGCGATATCATTACCGTGGTACTCATGGAAAACATATCCGGCAGTTCCTCCACCGGTTCTCAGCGCAGTTCCACCACCGATGGCGGGGCCTCCGGTTCCACATCGTCCAATTTTCTGCCCTTTGAGCCCTATTTCGGGACCAACGCCAACGTAAATTTTCGCAGCAATGAGCAGAACCAGGCCAATCAGCGTCAGTTGCTTCAGGGCTATCTGAGTGTCCAGATCGTTGAGGTCACCCCACGCGGCGATCTGATTGTCAGCGGTTCGAGGGTCACAGAACTCAACGGTGAACTGCACGAAATAACGCTTAAAGGCGTGGTGCGGCCCACTGATGTTGACAGTGGCAACAGGGTGCCCTCTTACCGGGTGGCCAATGCCGAAATCAATTACCAGAAAAAAGGCGGGGTCCGCCAGATGGCCCGGAGGCCCGGTTTCACCCGGCGCCTGATCTTTGTCGGAGTGGGAGCCGCCATGGGAGCCGCCATACTTGTCCGTGAACTGCTATGAGAACAAGAACCCTTATGAACCGCCATACCAACCATCACAGGAAACATGTTATGAGCAATGCTGTTCTTCGGTCCGGAGATGTAACTGCAGCTCCGGTTGTTGCACCGGCAATTGCTCCGGTTGTTGCACCGGCCGTCACCGCCCCGTCCGTTGCCACACTGGCTGTTGCCGTGCTTGCAATAGTATTTGCGGCCATTGTTCCGGATGCCCGGGCGCAGACCCGGCTCAGCGATCTGGTGGAAGTGGAGAATGCCCACCGCAAGGAGCTCATCGGCTATGGACTGGTAACCGGTCTGGATCGTACCGGAGACCGTACGCTGAGTACGCGTGGAGCGGTTTTTACCGTACAGTCCATTGCCAACATGCTGGAAAACTTCGGGATCACGGTTGATATGGAACGGCTCCGCACCCGAAACGTCGCCGCGGTCATGGTGACGGCCACCGTGGGTCCGTACAATGCCCCGGGAAGCGCCATTGATGTCACGGTCTCCTCCCTGGGCGATGCCAGCAGCCTGCAGGGGGGTGTTCTGCTTCAGACGCCGCTGTTTGACCCCGATAACCAGGAGATCGCTGTGAAGGCACAGGGTCCGCTCACGGTAGGTGGTGTATCGGCAGAGATACCGGGAGCCCGTGTTACCCGGAACCATACGCTCACCGGTCTGGTGCCGGGAGGAGGGGTCGTCCTTCAGAACGAGCATTATGTCCATGACGTCGACCGGCCGCTTGGTCTGGTTCTCAGGGAACCCAACTTTACCAACGCCCGCCGGATTGCCGAGCGCATCAACGAAACGTTCGAATCGGAGCTCGCCAAGGTGGCCCATCCCGGACTGGTACAGGTCCAGTGGCCCGGTGCTTTCCAGGATCAGGGATCCATGAATATTTTCGCCAGCCTGATCATGGAGCAGGAGATCAGTGTGGATACGCCTGCCCGGGTTGTGATCAATGAGCGAACCGGCACCATCATTGCCGGCGGCAATGTGACGATTGACGAGGTGCTCATTGCCCACGGGAATGTGAAGGTGCGAACCCACGTGACACCGTTTGTTGTGCAGCCTGCCCCGTTTACCCAGGCCGAAACCATTGTGGAGAGCATCCCCGAGGTAACCATTGTGGAAGATGCGGCCCAGACTCTGGTGCTGGATCCGGAAACCACCGTAGGTCAGCTTGCAACAGCCCTGACCACACTAGGCCTGAGTCCGCGTGACATCATTTCCATCTTCCAGGCCATTGATCGTGCCGGTGCCCTCCGCGGGCAGCTTATCGTCATGTAATAAAAACGCCCCGTCACCCTGATGAAAATCAACTTCCCCATATCACAAGGACAACCGGTCGTCACTGAGGAACGCCGGGAACAGATCCGGCGTGAGAAGACGGCCACCCAGTTTGAGGAAATCTTTGCCCGTCATCTGGTCAAGGAGATCTCCAAGAACACCTTCCGGCTCGACAAGGCTACGGGGGGCATGGGACACGG
The DNA here is from genome assembly GCA_007135895.1 of Balneolales bacterium. Classification (GTDB taxonomy): domain Bacteria; phylum Bacteroidota; class Rhodothermia; order Balneolales; family Natronogracilivirgulaceae; genus SLHZ01. Next base: position 9,497 of record SLHZ01000233.1, read on the forward strand.
TTCGGATCTCTACCGGGAGTTCATCACCGAGGCTCTGGCCGGCCAGCTGGCGGAGCAGCGGACGCTGGGCGTTGCCGATCTGCTCATGAAGTACTGGGAGCGCCAGGATAACGCCGTGGATTTCTTGTCCAGGGCCGGACCTGATGAATCCGTCGACGAATCAGACGATCAATCCGACAAGCCATCACACTGAAAAGTGTATCACCCAGACCAGTAAAACACATAAATCCACGATCATGTCTCAAAGGGAACCCGGTGTATTTCCATTTCAAGCGCTGTCACGCAGTGTGCGTCAGCTGGATCAGGCCTGCCGGCATTACATGGAGGTGATGTACCATCAGCTCAACGCCATCATTCGATCTGATGCCGATAAAATCATGGCTCTGAGTGAGAAGAGCATGACGGCCCAGGAGGTCTTTCAGTCCGCCGAACAGCATTTTGTCCATGAACTCCGGCAATGTCTGCCCGAGCCTCCTGAAGGCGAGAGCAAGGTGACCCTTGAGGTTCTCAAAGGTGTCTGGCCCGAATATGCTTTGTATATCGAAGAGTGGCAGAATCAGATTGCACGCAATGTGGCGCGGCTTCAGGACCAGCAGCTGCAGCTGCTCAAGCTGCTGGAGTTTGCTCAGGCCCGCAATGCCGATCTGATCCATACCGTCTATGAAATGCGGGGGAACAAGGGACAGCGCTACAGTCAGAAAGGCGAGAAAACCGGTCCGTCCACCGGGATGGCCATCAACCAGGAGGGCTGAGTCAGCCCACAGCAACCACAGCGCCATGGCACCACCATACAGAAACCGGAACCTATGAAAACCACTTTTGAAATAGCAAAAAGCGGTTTGTTCAGCGCGGAGCGATCGCTCTCAACAACAGCCAACAACATCATCAACGCCAATACGCCCGGCTACAGCCGGCAACGTGTGGACAAGGCGCCCATGGGCCAGAATATCGGCCATTTGAATATGGGTCTGGGTGTCAATGTACTGGCTGTGAACCGGGCTCGCAATGAGATGATCGATTTGCAGCTTCATCAAAGACGCAGCCATATGGGTATGATGCAAGAGCAAAAAGCTGTTTTTGAGCAGCTGGAGGCGTCTCTGATCACCGACTCCGGTGCCGACCTGGATTATCGCATCGGCCGTTTTTTCGATCTCTTTTCAGAGCTTTCCAATGATCCGCAGGATATGAGCGTCCGGAACAACCTTGTTTCGGAGGCCGTTCAGCTGACCAGCCATATGCGCGACATATCGGACAGTATGGAGCAGATCAGCGAGAATTCCAGTTACTCGGGTGAAAAAACCATTCAGCGAATCAACGAACTGCTGAACGACCTGTCGAAGCTCAATGAAACCATTCGTTCGGCCGAAGCCATGAATCGGCCTGACAATGCCGGGCTTGACATGAGAGTCAAGCTGCTCGAGGAACTCTCCGGGCTGGTCGACTTTGAGACCACTAACCTGCCCAGTGGAAGTCTGGGCATCCACATCGGTGGCGTAGAGGTACTGTCCGAAACCGTCGTAAGGCCCCTGCAGGCCGATATAAACAATACCGACAAGACGTTTGTGCTTCGTCTGGACAATGGCACGGTGGTACGGCCCACGGGAGGCAAGCTCGCCGCTGCCATGAGCCTGTATACCGATGACATACCCGCTTTGAAAGAGCGGCTCGACCTTCTGGCCGAAACCATTGTGACCGAGGTCAACGCACTGCATCAGCAGGGATTCGGACTTCTTGATGATCAGCCGCGGGACTTTTTTGATCCGGCCGGGACCGATGCGTCGAGCATCCGTGTGCTGGATGAAATCGTGGCGGACCACCGCCATGTGGCGGCATCATCGGTAGCCGGAGAGGCCGGAAATTCGGAGATTGCGGCATCTATGGCGAATTTGCGCAACGAGCGGCTCATTGACGGCAGCCGCGTGGTCGACTACGCGGTCCGGCTGATGAGCGAACCGGGAAGCCGGCTTTCGCACCTCCGGAATGAGATGCAGACCCGCGAATCCGAGATACAGATGCTTGAGGAGCAGCAGCAGCGTGAATCCGGTGTCAATCTCGATGAGGAGCTCACTTTGATGATTCAGTATCAGAATGCCTATCAGGGAGCGGCGCGCGTACTGGCGGCTGCCCAGAACATGTATGATACCCTACTCAGTGTATTGAGGTAACCATGAGAATAACCCAGAAAATGATCTTCGACGATATCCTGAGGCACACCCGAAGCAACCGTGCTGAAATGGCCCGGATTCAGTCCAGTATATCAAGTGGTGTTGCTGTACGCGCGGCGTCGCAGGATCCCATTGCCTTTGAACGCAGCCGGATTATCAAGGATGATATCCGCAAGAACGAGCAGTATCAGAGCAACATCAGCAGCGGCCTTCGTCAGGCCCGGATGGCCCAGGAAGCCCTGGATGAGTCCATCGACAATCTTATTGAAGTCAAGCGCATCCTGACACTGGCATCCTCCGACACCCAGGGTCCGAATGTCCGTGAGACACTGGCCGGCGAGATAGCGGGAATCCGTGACAACCTGCTTGCGACACTCAATGTGAAATACGGAGATCGTCACCTGTTCGCGGGTACCAACAGCGAATCTCCTCCTTTCCAGCCTGATGTGAACGAGCCGGGAGGAGTAGCTAACTACAGCAGCAGCACCCCCTTGTCGGTCCGGGCCGGTGACAACGTCACCCTGGATATCAGTGTGACCGGTACGGCGCTGCGCGATACAGGAGCACAGGCTGCAGGCGGCGACCTTTTCGGGATTATTCAGGAAATCGAACAGGCGTTGCTCAACGATGATTCGGATACACTGAGATCCCTGCTGCCCGATGTTGACAAGATGGTAGACCATGTGACCAACGAAACCGCGAGGTTGGGAACCAGTATCAACCGGCTGGAGTTCATGTTCGAACAGTATGAATCCTCCGCCATTCTTCGCAAGGCCGAGGTGAGCGAAATGATTGACACCGACTATGCGCAGGCCTTTTCCGACCTGCAGCGCAACCAGATTGCCTTTGAGGGTGCCATGGCGGTACACTCCTATGCGATCCGGAACACCTTGATGGACTATCTCTGATTTCGGGATAAACCGGTATCTGCCTGGCGCCTGTCACCAGTCAGCAGTAAACAACCACCAGTAAATAACCAGCAGGAACCCATTTTCAGCAAGCAATCAGCAGTAACCAGTAACAAACTACAAACCAGCATTCACCAGTCAGCAACCACCAGTAGTCAGTCGAAAACCAGCAGCAACCAGTCGCCAGTAACCAGTAACAAACTACCAACCAGTAACCAATCATCAGCAAATGAAGACCGATCAAACCGAAAAAAGCACAGAAACCACGGGCCAGGTGGTCCGCCAATCCTCCGAAAGGATCAGCCATATTCAGCTCGTGTGGTATCTCTCGCCGGGGAAAAAGCCGGATTACCGGCATCTGGAAGAGTGGATGCAGGATTTTGCCTCGGTAACGATCACCGCATCTAACGATGCTCCTTCGGATATGCCCGCAGCGGTCCGCTGGCAGAAGTACGACAAGAAAGAGAGCAAGGCCGATGTCTGGAACCGGATGCTTGATGAAGCAGGGGAAGGGTGGGTTCTGTTTCTGGAGGATGACGAGAGTGTTTCTGCCAAAGAATTGCCGTCTGCCGACAAGCTGCGGACGGACACCTGTATACCGGCATTGATCCAGTGGAGTAGTTCCGCAACATTACAACAGTGTTACCAGGTGCGGCTGGTCTCGTCTGAGAAGAAGGAGATATTTCAGGGGGTTGCATTGCCCGACTGTACCGATCACATATTCCGGGACCGGATGAAAGTGGCCGACAAACCAGTCTTTATCCGCCGGAATACCAGTCCGTGGGCAAATTTTGACCCTGATGCCGAGCTCTCGGCCGAGCGTCCTTCGCCGCAGGTCTTTCTTCTTATGGGTGCGCGTTTTTTTGAGGAGAAGAATTTCGCCTATGCTTCCAGCCATTATCGCCGGGTATTGCGGGACAACATGGTGCTGCAGCATGATCGTTTGGCGGCCATGAACGGACTGGCCAGTTGCATGGCCGAGCAGTACAAGTGGGAGCAGGCTTCCGGCATGGCACTCAGCTCCATCGACTTGCAGAAAAAGCAGCACCTGCCGTACCTGATTCTTTTCCGGATCCACCAGCTGGCCAAGCGCTGGAGGGAGGCGCATGATGTGCTCAAGAGGTATCACGGACTTATCAATGCTTATTCCAGAGCCAACTTCGACAAGTTTCTGTCGGAGCGGGAGACGCTGGTCCAGCTTGCCGATATGGCTTTCCGGGCCGGACTCAGGAGTGAAGCGTTCTATTATTACAAGAAAATCCATGCCATCAAAGGCGAGAAGGATAACATGGAGCTGCTGCGGCGCTTGCTGCTTTTTGCCATAGAGTTAAATAACAAGAAAGAGGCGATCCATTATTTCCGCCTGGCCTTTACCGGCCGCTATCCCGATAAGCTTGATGAGAAAAGCGAGGCAGAGTTTTTTGAGTATCTGAATCTCTTCATGCAGCAAGGCTGGTATGAATTTGCCGCCGAAACCTGCAGCATGGTGGCCGAGGCTCAGCCCGGCAATGAAGCCATCAAGCGCCGCTGGCTGGTGGCCCTTTCCCGCAGCAAGGAT
>SLHZ01000309.1 GCA_007135895.1 Balneolales bacterium
GAAGGGATGTCTTCCGGCTACGCGAAAATCTCTACCGGCCCAGCTCCACCGTCACGTTGAACCCTGTCAATCCGCCTGTCCCGGTTGATATTGAGCTCACCAGCTCCATGACCAGCCTCACCAGGAACCGGGAAGCCCAGCCCGTACTCGAACTGGCCTATAACGACTATGAATTGCGGTTCCGCCGCCCGGGATTCCATACACTAAACGAAACCGTACGCATCAACCAGCCCGAGCAGATCGTCAACTACGAACTGGTACCGAAGTCCAAATTCGGAGGATTCGTCCGCTCCATGTTTTTCCCCGGTGCCGGACAATGGTACTGGGGCAACAACAGCCGGGGCACCCTGATCTTTTTTGCCTTCTTCGGGGTGGCTGGCTATACCGGATACGAATTCTACGAATACCTGAACCTCGAAGACCGCTACGAACAGGCGGTCATTGATTACCGCCGGGCCCAGACCGTTCCCGAAATCAACCGTACCCGGGAGCAGATGATCGCCTACCGGAAGGATATGATGGACAAAAGGGATGATCTGGACCTGTTTCTGCAGATTGCCGCCGGTATCTATGCCGTTAACCTGATCGACCGGCTGCTGGTACGTTCGCCCCGCCGCATTTACCGGCGGGAAGCCGGTTCCGGCATGGGCATGCAGCTCGAAGGCACCCCCAACGGGGTGCGGCTCACCCTTGATTTCTGAAATATTTGCAAATGACCCGTATGCAGCAGCGCCAACTCACCAAGCTGATACCCAATCTCATGCTTTTTCCGACAGACCATCGCTTACGCAAAACACCCCTGGCTAAAGCCGGTCAGCCTCAGGCGACACATACTCGCCCGGCCATGAATACCGGTTCGGTCATGTCAGCCCTGCCGGCCAAGACAGACCGCCCGGCCGTGAATGCCGGATCGGTCATGACGTTCCTGCCGGTCATCCTGCTGTTGATGCTTCTTTTCGCGGCTGCATCTTGCATGGAATTGATTTATCCGGAACCGGATGAAGTACCTGTTGACAACCCGGCCGATATCAATAACCCCAACTTCATGTCACCGACCCTCGAAGTTTTCCGGAAACAGATTAATGAGGACGGACAAGTCCGGGTCGGCTGGTTTGGCGGACCGCCCTCTATCCGGCCCAACCTGGAATACCGTTATTCCATCCCCGGTGTGGTAAACAGCGACTGGCACCCCAATAACCTCGAAATGGAACGAAACCTGGCGACCGGAGACTATACGATGGTCATCTCGGTCCGGTACCAGCATTACCCCGAAGAGTCCCGAACACGGACCGATGTCACCATAGACCTTCCCGTCCGGGTTCGGCCCACTGATCCTCATATTACACTATTCCCCGAAATACCCATAGAAACAGCCACCGGCCAGGAATTTGATATGACTGCCGGTGTATGGCTGGCCGACGACCTGATGGCCGCCAGCATCATCGTTGAATACAATCCGCAATATTTTGAACTGCGCAATGCGTCTTTCAGTGATGATAACATCTTCAGAAAACAGGACCGGCAGACCGTCCGGCTCATCCATCGTGATGATGCGTCCGGAATCGTCGAGTTTGCCGAGGCCCTCTCCGAAAACCAGCACCTTGGCGTAAGTGGCAATGGTGAGATAGGCACCGTTCGTCTGCGTGTGCGCACCGGTACCCCGCCCGGTAACTACACCGTACGCATCGGTGCCGGGTCGGAACTGCGCACGGCCGCGAATCAATCCATCACGACCGGAAAGGACGAACGGACCATCCATGTACGGTAAATAAGACCAAACCCCGTCATCGCAACGTCAATACACCCTTTTTCTCTTAACGTCTCTAAGCCACCATGCTCAACACCAACTTGCCTTTCCACCCCATATGTTCTGCAAGCATGCATTTGGCAAGAAACGCCCGGTTCTTCCTTCTTGTGTCGCTTGTGACGACTTTTTTCGGTACCGCCTTCACGGCTACGGCCCTCATCGGCACAGTCCATGGCCAGGTGGTTACCACCGAACCCGCCTTGCCTACCGTGGATGAACCGGTCACCATCTTTTTCGATGCCACGGAGGGAAACAGGGAGCTGGAGGATTACGACGGCGATGTCTATGCGTATACCGGTGTAATCACTGATCAAAGCCGGACACCCGGGGAATGGCTCTATATCATCAGCGGCTGGTCGGAGAATCTCGACAAGGCCAGGATGACCCGGGAGAATGCCAATCTGTACTCCCTCCAAATCGATGATATCCGCGATTTCTATGGTGTTCCGGCTGATGAAGAAATCCTGAGACTGGCCTTTGTATTCCGTAATTCCAATGGAAACCTGGTAGGCAAGGACACGAATGATGAGGATATCTTTGTGGATCTCGAGACCGACGAGGATACCGACGATCCGGACGATCCGGATGACCCGGACGTGCCGCCGGATTCGCTGATCAATGTGGCCCGTGGCGGTCCGCCGGAGACCAACCCCCTCGCCATCCCCGTCGAAATCACCGGCTTCCAGGCAGCGCCATATCGGAGCGACCTGACGGCGTGGACCGGCAGCTGGCAGGCCCCCCAGGCCATCTACGACCAGGGCGAATATGTCAACCACCCCGATTACTGGTCCAACATCGAAGGAAACAGTAGCTCAGGTTCTACCTGGAACAATACCACCCCCGGAGAAAGCTACGGCATCCTCATCGTTGACCTTCAGGAAAAGCGGACGCTTTCGGACATCAGTGTTTTCCAGATGTTCAGCGACGGCAAGACCACGCATATCGCCCTGGCCGGCCATCCCGAAACCGGCAACACTGCACCGGAAGCTTTTGATGATGACGGGGACGACTGGGAAGTGTTCCTGGAAAAGTCTGAAATAGGTCCCGGCACCAATCACAGTTCCCATGTGGGCGATCCCGCCAAATTCAGTGTCGATGCCGAAACCCGCTATGTCAAAATCATGGCCTACAACGACGGCTCACTGGGACACGCAAGTTATATCGAACTGAAAGGCATTAAGATGTATGGCGAACAGGACGACTGGCCCCGGGATACCGATACCGAGGTGGTCGATGTGACCAACCCGGAAACAGGACGTATTTGGATGGACCGCAACCTTGGCGCTTCCCGTGCGGCGACGTCATCTACAGACTCCGAGGCCTACGGCGACCTGTACCAGTGGGGCCGTGCCGCCGACGGGCACCAGCAACGCAACTCGCCGACGACTAGCACACTGAGCGATTCCGACCAGCCTGGCCATGGGAGTTTTATCCTGGCACCCAATGAACCGTATGACTGGCGCATACCGCAGAACGATGATCTGTGGCAGGGGTTAGACGGAGTCAATAATCCTTGTCCGGCGGGCTACCGGTTGCCAACCGAGGCGGAGTGGATCGCTGAGAGAAACAGTTGGTCCAGCAATAATCCAGCCGGGGCGTTTGAATCCCCACTCAAACTGCTCAGGGCGGGCGCCCGAAGCTTCAGCAGTGGTATGGTCTTAGATGTCGGTTCCGCCGGTTTCTATTGGTCGAGTACCGTGTCTGGCAGCTCCGCGCGGCTCCTGGAGTTCAACAGTAGTGATGCCTACACGAGTGGCTTCAGCCGGGCGTTTGGAATCTCTGTCCGCTGTATCAAGGATGTGGAAGACGATATGGATACGCTTCCCGAACTCACCACCACAGCCGTGAGCGCCATTAGCAATGTCAGCGCCCTCTCCGGCGGTGACATCACCGATGATGGCGGTGCGACCGTGACGGCCCGGGGCGTGGTATGGTCCACCGGGGAAAACCCGACTATAGAAACGCACGACGGCATGACCAGCGACGGGA
>SLHZ01000178.1 GCA_007135895.1 Balneolales bacterium
ATGCTGTTATGATTTTTTTGTTCTTATGTATTGATGGTACTTATATGCTAAAGGTTTTTTTTGCCGCTGGCTCTGCCACCGTTCCCGCTTAGCTGTTGTTTTTGTTGCTGCTGCTTAGCTGTTGTTTTTGTTACTGTTGCTTAGCTGTTGCTACAGTTTAGCTGTTGCTGCTACTTTGCTCCTATTTCTGTTTTTGCTGCTGCTTTTTTGCTGTTGCTGCTACTTTGCTTTTGTTTTTTTTGCGGTTGGTTCGGTTTTGCGGTCAATATCAAAACCGAGCGCGCGCCTGCCAGAACTCCTTGCTGGTCTTCGGCAGCGGGCTCTTTGCCTGCTTCATGGATATCTTCGGGTGCGGGCATATCCGTGTTGACCGAAACGTGCCACTTCATGCCTTCACCGGGATCGGGCAGTTCAAAAGGCAGGGTTTCCCAGTACATATTGAATATGACGTAGATGAGTTCGTCCTTTTTTTTGTCCGGGTCGAGCTGACGTCCGTCCAGTAGTAAAGCAAATACACGACTTGAAGAGGACCAGTCGGCTTTCCATGCCTTTACCCCGTGAAACGAGATATCCGGATAGCCGGTGCCCACGATGTCCATGTGCCTGTAGTGCAGCCGGTCGCGGAGAATGGGGTGTTGTATTCGGAAGCGGATCATCTGTTTGAAAAAACGAAGGATATCGGCGTTTTTCTCCACACCGTCCCAGTTGAGCCAGTTCAGATCGTTATCGTGGCAATAGGTGTTGTTGTTGCCTTTCTTTGTGTGGGCGATTTCGTCACCCATATGGATCATCGGTACACCCCGGCTCACCATGAGGGTTGCCACGGCATTTTTCATCATTTTTTGCCGGAGGCGGTTGATGTGTTCATCCTCCGTTTCTCCTTCATGTCCGCAGTTCCAGCTGTAGTTGTCGTTGGCGCCGTCGCGATTTTCCTCTCCGTTTTCCATATTGTGTTTTTCGTTGTAGGAAAACAGGTCGTAGAGCGAAAAGCCATCGTGGCAGGTGATGAAATTAATACCGGCATTGGCTCCGCGATACCGGTACATGTCCGGTGAGCCCTGGATACGCTGAGAAATCTCTCCGGCCATTCCGGTATCCCCTTTCAAGAACTTCCGGATGGCGTCACGGTATTTCCCGTTCCATTCGGCCCAGCGGCCATAAGAAGGAAACGATCCGACCTGATACAGACCGCCTGCATCCCATGCTTCTGCAATCAGTTTGCATTTGGCCAGGACGGGGTCAAATGCCAGAGACTCCAGCAGCGGAGGATTGCTTAAAGGACTGCCATCCTGCGCCCGTCCCAGTATCGCGGCCAGGTCAAAACGAAAGCCGTCTATATGGTATTCCGAAGCCCAGTAGCGCAGGCAATCGAGAACCATGTTGCGGACGATGGGGTGGTTACAATTCAGCGTATTGCCGGTTCCGGAAAAATTAAAATAATATCCGTCCGGCGTGAGCATGTAATAGGTCTTGTTGTCGATACCTTTGAAAGAGATGGTGGGTCCGCGGTGGTCGCCTTCTGCGGTGTGGTTGAAAACGACATCCAGAATAACCTCGATTCCATTTTTATGGAGTTCCTTGATCAGGGTTTTGAACTCATCCACCTGCATTCCGTATTTGCCGGAAGCTGCGTAGCCGGCCTTGGGCGAGAAGAAGTTCAGTGTGCTGTAGCCCCAGTAGTTGACCAGGAGTTCTCCTGTTTCCGGACTTTCCCTGCTGTGCTCGTATTCGTCGAATTCCCAAATCGGCATGAGTTCCACGCAATTCACACCGAGTTCCACCAGATACGGGATTTTTTCACGCATTGCGGCAAAGGTACCCTTGTGCCTGACCTGGGATGAGGGGTGCTGTGTAAAACCGCGGACATGCATTTCATAGATGACCAGGTCTTCGGTGGGGATATCGAGAGGCTGATCATCCTCCCAGTCAAAGTCTTCAAACACCAGGCGTGACCGGAAGGGGTATTTCTTTTCCCAGTCGACCGGTGCCAGCCATTCGTCACGTCCGCTGAGGGATTTGGCATAGGGATCGGAGAGAATGACCTCTTTTCGGAAACGGTGTCCATTCTCGGGATCAAAGGGTCCGTCCATCCGGTAGCCGTATTCCAGGTTTTCATAATCCAGATCGAATACGATCATTGAGTAGACATTGCCGATGATAAACTCATTTGGGAAGGGTATTTCAGCGAAGGGTTCTTCCTCACCTTTTTCAAACAGGACCAGGGTGCAGGAAGTGGCCGCGCTGGAATAGATGGAGAAATTGACTCCGTTGGGCACCATGGTGGCTCCAAACGGCATGACGTGTCCCCGCCGGTACCTGATTCCCTGGTGGTCATGAGTGGGATAAAAATCTATCCGTGAATCAAATTCGGGCATAACTATATGTTTTTGAGGGCTTTACCCAGGTATTCCGCAATTTCAAAAAACAAATTCGGGCATAATTATATGCTTTTGAGGGCTTCATCCAGGTTTTCCGTTATTTCAAAAAAGTTGATAAAGCCGGTCATTTCCATGATATCCCGGATCTCTTCGGAGACATCCACCAGGATGACTTTGCCGCTTCTGGATGTAACCTGACGGTATATCATAAGCAGCAGGCGCAAACCGGCACTCGAGACAAAAGAGACCTCTGAAAAAACCAGAACCATTTTCTGAGTGGTAAGGGCGACCTCCATGATTTTGCTCTGGATTTCCGCGGTGGTTTTGCTGTCAATGCTCCCTTCCAGTTCCAGGATGGTGGCATCGCCTTTTTCTTGCTGTTTGATATTCATTCGGTGTCAGGTTTGCTTGGTAGAAATGTGCAGGTTGAAATATACTGCTTGAATATGCCGGGTGAAAAGATGCAGGTGGAAATATGCCGGGTAAAAAGATGCAGTTTGAAATGTGCAGGTAGAAATTTATAGGGTGAAAATATGATGGAAGAAAAATGATGAGAAATTTGTGGTGATACTTCGAGGTGGCAATAAAAAGTCAACATTCATCAGCCAGGCAGGCCGTTTTATGGATCCAGCCATGTCCGCGGTGAGATTTTGACTTTGACCTTGACCTGCTTATCCGTGTCGGGCAGTGTTACCGTGAGGGACCCGGAATTAAAATCGGAGTATGGTTTTCCGTCAATATAACACTCTTCCAGAAATACACTGCCTATGGGAAGAATATCGGGGGCTACCCGGAGTATCCGGTTTTCGAAGGCCCCCGGCAGCGGTTTGAAGTAAAGATACAGAGGTTGTTTGGTAATCAGTAAGTTAATGTAGGTGGCAGATAGAAAGCAGAGTTCCATGCTGTGGTAGCCGCTCATCGAGTGGCTACCCTTGAGGCGTTCATTCCCCAGCAGATAGGGCATACCGTTGGCCAGTGTGTTGAAATAGATGCCTCCATCGTCCGTATCGAGGAAGAAGGCATTATAAAAGGCTGTTACTTCCCTGGCGAGGCGGTTGTATTCATCGTCTTTCAATATTCCGTGCATGATGAGATAGGCCAATATGGCCTGTTCCTGCTGCCACCAGGCTTTGCGGTCATGCCAGACGAACTCGTAGTTTTTTCCGTCCGGTTTTTTAATTCGTTCCACCACATCATACCAGCCGCCCCGCTGGCGGTCACATCCGAATTCAGGCATGAGTTCGGCGATTGTCCGGGCGAAATCAACATAGGCGTCTTTGGGTTCCAGCGAGTGCATGCGCATCAGGTTCCAGGCGATCTTCAGGTTGTGCCCGATGACGGCCCGGTCTTTTTGCCATCCCCATTCCTGGTCTTTGCTCCAGTCTTCGAAGAAACGCTCCTGGACGAACGGGCTGTTTTCGTAATCCGGGAAATACCGGGTAATGGTATCGAAAGTGTACTCCAGGAAATCGGCATGTTCTTTTTTACCCGTTGCCAGGAAGAGGTTGATGAGGTAGGCCGGGGCATGATCGCCAACAGAGTTCCAGTTTTTACGGGCCCGGTTATGTCCGAGGGACTCGGCCCGGGGATCCAGTGTTATCGGATCGATGTGGGAAAAATACCCGCCTTTGTCATTGTCCTTGTAAAAGCGTTCAAAAAGGGAAATAGTGCGGTCAATGTCCCACAAGATTTTGGGGTCACCCGTTATCCGCAGTGTTTGCGTGGGTCCGGCCAATGCATAGATCTGCTCATACATCGGGATGGAGTCGTAATCATCACCGAACTCGGAAGTAAGAAGCTTGGTCTCCTTTTCACCTTCCATTTTGATGCCGTGATACCAGTATACGATATCTTCGTCCATATCATAGAAGCGCATATGGTTTCGCAGGTATTCGGTTCCTTTTTCCGCTGCTTCGAGGAACTCGTCTTTGCCCGTGAGCATGTATGCCGATGCAAAGCCGTATACAAGACGGGAGATGGTATCGGTTTCCTGGAGATAATCCCCTTTTTTTGAACCGCCGAGATGCAGGATGGTCCGGTAGTCGCGATAGTTGATTTCTGCATCCGGGTACTCAAACTGCCATTTCAGATAGGATGTGCCGATAGCGTCAATTTGCCGGATCCACCAGTCGGGCTCTTCATGACGATAGCGTCCCGGTCCGCGTGCCGGGAACACGAGCCACTGAGCCTGGAAAACCCTTTCTTCGGGAGCCTTTCCGGGATAATAGGTTCCGTAGGCAAAAAGCGGTTGTCTGGGAAGCGACAAAAGTTTGTTAATGTCACCGGTGGCGTCCTGGTATCCTTCTCCCAGATTCTGGACGTATCGGGCATAGCAGTTGTCACTTAAAGCGATGCGAAAAAGCCTGCCGTCCGATGTTTTAATTACGCAGGTTCTCTTTGCCATGTTGAAATCGGTGACATAACCGGCAATGGTATCTGAAAAAGTAAAGTCGATATTCATTTTGAATCCATATGTTTATTTAAATAAAAAGCGGAACTGCCTTTCGGCAACAAGGTAGATCGTGATAACGAAGGGACCCCAGAACAGACCGATGATGGCAAGGGTACCCCATCCCCAGGAAAGGTCGACCAGTCCCAAAGAAGTGGCCGATCGGTAGACCAGTCCGGCAAAAACAAAGCCGATAATAAAATTGATGAGATGCTTTCCCCGGAACCGTACGACGAATGCCGGTACCCTGGCCGCGTAGTTTACCCAAAGGGCTACGATCCATAATGGAGCCAGGGGGGAGGGCAGAAGCCAGCGTGAAGATTCGACCACGGAGTAAATACCCAGTCCGATCATAATACTCTCCATAACGAAGCCGGTTATTCCGACGTAGAGCAGGATATAAAGTTTGGGTTTGATCACCTGCTTGTTTCTGGTGATTTCGTAGAGAACAATCAGTCCGACAACCGTCGGACCGAACCAGCCAATCTCCCGCAATGCGCCCTGATAACATGCGATAATACCGATAATAAAAAGCGCCAACGGGACGACCCGGGCAGCAATTCCCTCTACCTGCTTGTGGCTCCTCACATTGAGATCCTGTTTCATTTTGGTATCATCAAAATTGATAGTCCCGAATAATCACGTTTTTTATTCCGGATGGTCAGGCAGCAACCCGGTTATCAGGGCTCATCACCTCGCCCCGGGTTGCATCCCGGCTGACCGGGGTACTCAGTCGCCTGTCGGTTTTTCATAGGGCTCGAAAGGCGGATAGATATCCGGATCGACGATCACATCGATCAGAGCCGGTTTCCCGGATTCCAGGGCTTCTGTAAATGCCGTTTCGAAGTCTTCCAGTTTTTCTACAAGGTACCCATTGGCCCCGCAAGCTTTTGCAAATGCGGCATAATCCGGGTTCATGAACCGGCTGAACACTTCTTTTCCTTTCAGCAGCAGACTGAGCATTTTGATAATGTTATAGTCTCCGTTGTTGAAGATGATCCAGGTAACGGGGACGTTATGCTCGACGGCTGTCATCAATTCAAAACCGGCCATTTGATAATCTCCGTCACCGCAGCCAACGATGACCGGACGGTCCGGATTGGCATATTTCACGCCGATGGAGGCGTTAACATTGGACGCCATGGGTCCGAAAGCGCCGGGGTTATGAAAATTCTGACCGTTGTTCAGTGTCATGAAGGCGTGCATCCAGAGCATGTGGCCACCGGCATCCCCGAGAATAATGCTGTTTTCAGGCAGCAGGCGTGATATTTCCTTCGCCAGCATACCGGGATGGATTTTTTCTCCCTTTTGTTCAAGTTGGATGTCGCTGTGCCTGTCCTTTACAAACGACGCTTTACGGTCGATCCTGATCAGTGTTTTCAGTTTACCGTGGATAGAGGCGATAGCCGGCCCGGCATCGGATACCAGGGAATAATCCGCCTTGAAGACCTTGTTGATCTCATTTTCATCGATATTGATGTGAAAAAGGAGTTTTTCATCGAAGATCTCTTTGCGAAACCGCCAGGTAGCCCACTTTGTGAAAGAGTTTCCGATGGCGATCACGGCATCGGCTGATTTCAGATATTGTTTTACACCCGGATCACCCGATACCCCCGACACTCCCAGGCACAATTCGTGGTTCTCCGGCAGGATTCCCTTGGCATCCATGGTGGTGCAAAAAGGAAGCTGATACTCTTCGAGGAATGCACGGAGTGTTGACTCGGCGCGGCTTCGTATGCAACCGTAACCGAGCATGACCAGGATCTTTTTTTCTTCGCGGATCAATTCGGCAATGGCATCAGCAAACTGGTCGATTTTTTTGGGCAGGGCGGAGACGGGGGTTTTCTGCCACTGCAACGGACGATAATTTGTCACCTCGACATCAAAGATGCTGTAGTCCACGTGCACGTTCACCGGCCCGGGCCTTCCTTCGAAGGCGAGGTGGATGGCCTCCTCCATGATATCGCAGGTGTAATCCGGGTTTTCCAGCAGAAATGATTTTTTGGTAGCAGCCGAAAAAATCGCCTGGCCATCCGGTGTTCTGTTTATTCCGGCGAAGTCACCCAAATCCCCCATACCCCGATACGGTTTCGCTGTGAATGCCGGTATGGAAAGCAGCGGGAGGGAGTCGGAATAGGCCACGCATATACCCGAAAGCATATTGACCGCTCCAGGTCCGGCGGATGAAAAACAGACTCCGAGCTTATCGGAATACATGGCATAGCCGCAGGCCATAAAGGATGCCGCCTGTTCGTTTCTGGGGATTATTGTCTTGATTTTTTTTGAGTTATCGAGTGCGAACAGTATGGAGGCGATGGATTGGCCCGATCCTCCAAACACGGTATCCACTCCGATATCTTCAAGGTATTTGACAATGACTTCAGCAACCGTCATGATAGTATGAAAATTTTGTTTTTAGAATATTTTGGTGATATAACGGAGAGTCTGTCCGGTATCAGAAGTCAAATTTCCTGATTGGGCTGAAAACATCAATGGCTTCTGTTTTACCAACAGATACAAAAGAGTGTTCCGCATTTGAAGGTACAAAGTAAAAATCTCCGGCTTCGAGCAGTCGGGTTTCGCCGTCAATAGTGACCTTGAAACCGCCCTTAATGATGTAACCAAATTGTTCCGCTTCATGATGATGAGCCGGGAGAGAGACATTATCGTCAAAGACCCAGTGCATCACATTCATGTTATTCCCACTTCCAAGGTAGGTGCCGAAAACACCCTCGAGAATTTCTTTCGTTTCTAATTTTTTTTTATGGCCGAATATTTCCATGGTATATGCTCCGTTTGGCAACCCGTTGTCCGGGTGTATTGGCAGTGTATGTTATTGTTATTCAATAAGTTATAGTGATTTAAAAAGTGCTTTTAAAAACCCGTCATGTTGGAATCGGGCATTAGTGATTTTTTGCTATGATGTTGCCGGGTTTTAAACACGGCCAAGACTGAAGGGGGGATAGGTATCCGGGTCCACCTCAACATCAATCAGGCAGGGTTTGTTTTTTGCCATGGCTTGTTCCAATGCAGGCTGGAGTTCGCCGATCCGTGTCACTTTATATCCGTCCGCTCCGCATGCCTCGGCATATTTGACAAAATCCGGATTTTTGAACTGCATGAAAGCGTGATCGTTATACAGCGACAACAGGAATTTTTTGATAACATTGAATTCGCCATTATTAAAGATGATCCAGATGACCGGGATATCATATTGAACAGCTGTGAGCAGTTCAAATCCAGCCATCAGATAGCATCCGTCACCGCTTCCGGATATCACTACTTTATCCGGATGGGCGCATTTTACACCTATTGCTCCGTTGGTATGACTTGCCATCGGTCCGAAAGTGCCGGGATTGTGATAACGCTGGTTGCGCTCAAGTTTCAGGTAGCAATTCAGCCAGAGCATGTGCGAACCGGCATCACCCATGACGATGGCATTATCGGGCAGGTTGTCCGAGAGTATTCGCACCAGGTCGCCCGGAAAAATTTTATCTCCGGAAAGGACGGGTTTGCTGTCATGAAATTTACCTTTTGGGAGGTCGGGTTCTAAAACGGCGGGGTTTAATTCCCGGAGTTTTTCCGTCAGCATCGAAAGGGCCGGTTTCGCATCACTGACAATACCTGCATCGGCTTTGTAAACCTTGTCAATCTCGTTGGCGTCAATATTGACATGGATCAGTTTTTTTCCTTCGAACAAATCTGGTTTAAAAGCAAACGTGGCATTTTGCGCGAACGAATTGCCGATGGCAAGGACGACTTCAGCCCGGGCGAAAAAGTCGTTTGCCGAAGGGTCTCCCGAGGTGCCATAGACTCCCAGGCAGAGGGGGTGGTTCTCCGGCAGGTACCCTTTTGCATCCATGGTTTGACTGAACGGTATTTTGAAGTCATTGATCAGTGTGAGCAATTCCTTTTGGGCATGGCTTCGAATGGATCCATACCCAATGACCGCCATAACATTTTTACGGCCGTTGATGGCGTCAGCAAGCAAAGCGGCGGCCTGTTCTACCTGTTGCGGAGAGGGGAGTACCGCTTTGACGGAAAGCGTTACGGGTCGGTAGTTCGTGACCTTTGCAACGGTGACATCTTTGGGTATATGAATATGGACCGGACCCGGTCGTCCTTCGAAAGCCAGATTGAGGGCCTCCTCCATGATGGAGCAGGTGTCGTTGGCTTCTTCAATGATGTAAGACTTCTTTGTTGTGGCCGAAAACATGAGGTGCGAATCCGGTGTCCGGTTCAGGCCGGTAGCTTCGTTCAATGCTCCCTTGCCTCTTTGATTCCTGGACGTATATCCGGTTATGGCTATAACCGGCAGTGAGTCGGAATAAGCCACGGCCATGCCCGACAAGAGATTGAAAGCACCGGGACCGCCGGTGGCAAAACAAACACCCGGTTTGTCCGAAAACATGGCATAGCCACAGGCCATGAACGAAGCTGCCTGTTCATTTCGGACGATAACCGTTTTGATTTTTTCCGAATCCCTCAGTGAGAGGAGCATGCTGGCATTCACCTGGCCACTGCCGCCAAAGACGTGGTCCACCCCCACATCTTCCAGGATTTTTACTATGGTTTGATTTACATCCATGGCTTGATTTGCATCCATCCGGTTTTTTCCACGGTCCGGTCAGCGACCATTAATTACTTGCTGAAAGAGGCACCGGGCGGTATTTCCCGAAAGAATACCGCCCAATGCTGTAATTGTCATGGATTATCACCTTCGAAGAAGCGGGATAATCTGTCAGCCGCGTGCTTTAAGCACGTCAACGATCATATCGCCGTAAGCAATCGAAGATTCAACCGAAGTTCCGGTAATAAAAGGCCAGTCAAAATGCACTTCCGGATCTTCTCTGTTTGCGTTGATACGGGCGATACAGGCGCCGTTCGGACCTACCGCGTCGCGCACCAGATCTTCCACCGGCCAGAGAAAGCCGGGAGTATGCACATCGGTGCCGTTGTTGTCGGGCGTGGCACCATACAGGTCATAGGTGAAATCCCATTCCGGGCCATAGAAGTCCCATGCTCTCGGGTGGGCGGTAATTTTCTTTCCGTAAATAACACTCTTGTAATCATTTTTCGGATCACGGCAGAAAACGAGGGCGGTGACAGCATAGCAAAGTGCTCCGATAAGCTTATCGCTGCGGTAGGCTTCCATGATAAGGCGGTGCACCTGCCAGTTGTTGCACATATCGATCATGGCGCCCAATCCGCCGGTGAGAACCAGGGCATCATAATCCGCCATGTTGGCGTCACTGAATTTGATCGGGTTGTCCCATTCTGTTCCGTCAGTGAGCTCTTTGATGCGTTTGCAGACCTCCGGGGGGTTTACCTTGAAGTTGATGATGGGGTCAACAAACTCCGGGTCGACACTCACTGCCAGTGGCAGGGGTTTTTTCCCAAGCGGGGTACACAGTGTCACATCATAACCTGCCTTCTTGCAGGCGTCCCATGGAGCTTGCAGTTCTTCGCCCCAGGTTCCGTAATTGGTAGCCAAGATGAGTACTTTTTTCATAATAATGGTAATTGTTTTGGATTGTTGGTTGTGGGTTTATTGCACTTTGTGCTGCTTAAATAGTAATCTGTTCATATCTCTGGGAGAAAGCCGGTTTGCGGTTCCGTAATCTTTCGGCGGATTTAAAAATTGGCATTGTGTTCCACCGTGATATTCGGCTTCGCTGTTCAAATGCGGTCGATGATGGCTCTTGCCAGCAGATTGCAATGCCCGCCGGTTCTGGCGGTAATCAGGTCATCATCAACAACCAGGTCCTGATCGGTGTATATCGCTCCGTAATTTTTCACATCACCGATGAGATTGTTGTGGGCAACGATTTTCCGGCCTTGAATTACCTCGGCAACAGGAGAAACCAGCCAAAGGCCATGGCATATGATCCCTTTGAGGATCTGTTTTTTTTCAAACAGTTTTTTCAGGAAGATCGAGGCTGGGGGCAGTTTACTGGTATCCTCGGTATATCTGAGTCTGTCTGCCACCATGCCGGCGGGCACAATAAAAGCGGAGAAACTGTCAATGTCATCGTCTGTCAGCGTTTGAAAATCATTCTGGCAGTAGAAGGGTGCCCCGAACTCGTGACCTTTAAATGTCAGGGCATCCTGCCCCCACAATCTTGAATAAAACTGAAGGTCAATACCTTCTTCGGGAAATCTCAGCTGATAATAGAAAATCTCATTTTCATAGAAATCGCTTTCGATAAAAACCCCGATTCTTTTTTTTGCTTTTTCCATGCGGAATCCCCATTAAAATGATAATTAGAGCTGTGAATAGTAGGCAATGCCCAAAAAACAACAACCGGGCTTGACCTATCCTGAAATCTTGCAAAGTAATACGAAAAAAAGTCAATTAATGTGAAATCATAGTACAAAAAAAACCGATTAGCTCCATAATTTTTTTAAAAAAACGGAGTGTCCGGGCAGTCTCAATTCGAGCCTTGTTGCAAAGGGATGTATTTTTCCTGAATTATTTTTTTACTACATTTTCCGAAGTATTATTGCCGGCAATAAGAGAAGGAGGTTTGTTCGAGTGGAAAAAATTACCAAAGCACAATAAAAACAATGTATAATGAAAAAATATTTTTTATTCTTACTGGTTGCAATAATTATGACAAGCGGCTGTGACCGCAGCCATACTTGTGTAGAAACCTTGACGGACATTGATGGTAATACGTACAGGGTTGTCGAAATGAATTCCCGGTGCTGGCTGGCAGAGAATCTGAGGACATCAAGGTACTCTAACGGTGATCCCATACCGAATGTCACGGATGATCAGGAGTGGATTACACTGCAAACCGGAGCCTGGGCATACTATGACAATGACAGTTCGTATGTGGACCCCTACGGCAAGCATTACAACTGGTATGCCGTGGTGGATGACCGCGGTTTGTGTCCGGCAGGCTGGCGGGTGCCAACCGATGCGGAATGGACGAGTCTGCGGAACCATTTGGGTGATAATCCCGGTGGGAAACTGAAGGTTGCGGGCTATGATTATTGGAACTACCCCAATCAGGGAGCTACCAACGAGACCGGTTTTTCGTTACTTCCAACGGGTTACCGTACCAGACTGGGTCCTTTCCTGCTAAATGGAGCGTACGGTTATACATGGAGCTCTTCTGAGGATGAAGCTCATCCCGACCGCGCATGGAGACGCGGAATGATGTTCAGCAGTGAAGAGTTTGTCCGGTTCACCAGTTTGAAGATACTTGGCTTTTCCGTACGCTGCATTGAAGAGGAGTAAAACCGGTCCGGGCTTCTCAATCAGGTGAGTAAGGAATGTGGGAGCCATGAAGGATAATCCTTAGCGCTCCTTCTTCGTCTTTGGTGTAGGCAAAAGAGTATTCCACTTTTACGGGGTCACCCTGTTTTGCCGGGGTGAAATAGTAATTACCCATTGCT
This sequence comes from Balneolales bacterium, assembly GCA_007135895.1. Classification (GTDB taxonomy): domain Bacteria; phylum Bacteroidota; class Rhodothermia; order Balneolales; family Natronogracilivirgulaceae; genus SLHZ01. The sequence goes on from SLHZ01000178.1 coordinate 12,232, forward strand.
ACGGCCATATTACCGATGATCTTGGTTCCGGTATTTTCCCAGCGAACGGAGCTCCATGGCTTCAAGGCAAAACCATGGTCTTCCGGGTAGTTTTCATTATCGCCGATAAAATAGGACAGGGCGCCCTCAACGTCTGTCCGAAACTGCTTTTCTGACGCCAGCGTCGGTTTAAAAAGAACAACACCATCCTGGTAGTTGTAAAACCTGTTGATATGATCCATTGCGGCCTGTTGGTAGTCGCCCTTGTCGCGATAGATCGTTCCAATATGTACAATTCCTTCTCCCCACAAGTTTTGGACGTCGCGAACCTCCTGCTCCGTGATGGTTGCTGTCTCAGCATGAGTCGCCGCGGGTTCTTGCCCGTCGGTTGCCGATTGACTGCAAGCCGGAATTCCAATGGCCAGTATTATCGCGATCAAAGCGGTGTTAATGGTAGAATGTGAACCTGATTCCATGATGGCCTCCATTTTTCTTTAGGTTATTTGTTTGACTTCCGGGTGTTTTATTTGATTTCTTGCCGTTGGTGCTTCTGATTCCGTGCCGGGAAGACGGCATCAACGTATCAGTACCGCTGTTTTTCGGGGCCGTTCTCCTTCCGGATCAAAAGCCTGGTTTCCGCTGGGGTGGTTGACAACGCCTTTATTCTGGATCCACATTGTTGTAGAACCGCCGCCATCCAGATTGATGCCGTTTTTACATCCCAGGTCCAGCATGAAATAGCCCAGTTCCCTGAGGTTCAGCCCTACCGCCTCCATGTGTCTTCCATCAACGGTTATCAACAGAATAACAGCATTCGGGTCGGTACAAACCGCTGTTCTCGGGTGGCGTCTTCCGGCATGACGCTGTTCGATACGACTGTAATAGTTTTCATGAAGGATGGTCTCATGAAGGGTGCCATCCACGATAAGGGCGTGTCCTCCGGCCAGAGCAGACACCGCTTCGGGCCAGTTTTCCCAATAATCTCCATTTCGAAGACGGAACAGCAGATTCCCATCCGAGTCCACTCCCATGGCAGAGCTTCCGACAAAGTGCAGGGAGTCGGGCTCCCCGTCGAAATAGGGATAGTAGTTTCCCCGGATTTTCAGGATGCCCGAGTTGAAATAATCAGGTCCGCCATGGCCGAATCCGGCATTGATCGCGGCGAGGGCTTTGGCCTCTTCGCCAAAAACACTAATGGGGGCTGCGTTTTTCCCGATGTCTGAGCCTGCAATGATTTCAATATTCCGGTCGGAATACCGGGAATCAAAAGCCAGTATGTTGATGTATTGGGGGGCCTGGAACAGGGAGTCAAAATGATGATAATAATGAGTGAGTCCGGCCTCCAGTACCTCATATTCCCAGGGGGCCTTGTAATTAAGGGGAACAGGTGCCGGATCGCTGTCCTTTTTGTCGTCTGATAGTGGTTTTGTGAGTTCTGTCGTACCATCGAACCGGTAGCTGTCGAACGAACCGGTCATGGCTCGCATCAGCAATGTTATGTCATCTACAGGCGACTGCGAACCAATGGGTAATTGTGTTTTTTTGGGTGCTTCCGAGTGGCATGCCGTTATTATCAGCAAAAAAGAGAGGAGTATAGTGCCGTATCGATTGTGGTATCGCATGATGAGAAATTCCTCCAATAAGTTTTGCAATAATTCCTTCTGGAAAATAATGTTTCAGATCAGTAGTGGCCTGAGGTATAATATATTAGAGATTCCGTTGAGAATTATATCAAGCATCCGAAAAAGCCGGGATCCGGTGATCATTACTAAATCAAGGACCTTGCCGGCTACAGGAAATGACAGCGCTAATTGCCGATTACCTTTGACATTAAGGAATAAAAGTGTTAGATACGAAAATCGCTGTTCCATATCCAAAAAATTATTGCATTTCCA
>SLHZ01000117.1 GCA_007135895.1 Balneolales bacterium
AAAAAATATAAGGGCAGGTTCATCAATATGACCGTAAACACGGAAAAAAAAATTACTTTGCTCGTCGCGGAAGACAACGAAGTCAACATGATGCTGACGTTGCATATGCTACGTCGGCTGGTACCCGATGCGAACATTTTGGAGGCATCGAATGGAAATCAGGTGCTGGAGTGGCTGACCAAAGAGACACCTGATCTAATTCTTCTGGACTTGGAGATGCCGGCTCTTGACGGGGTGGCGACAGCCCGGGAAATTCGGAAAAACGAGAATCCATCTGAAAAATGCGTGCCGATTGTTGCGCTTACGGCCCGCACCATGAAATTTGAAAAAGAGCAGTGCTTTGATGCCGGCATGAATGCCTTCATTGCCAAGCCGGTCCGTGTAGAGCAGTTGAAGCAGATACTGAATCAATTTTTACCGTCTTCTGAAGTTGAAAACCACGATGCCAGTGTGGATACTCCTTTAGAGGAAGACCTGAAAAAGCATTTTGACCGTGAGCAGATGCTTCTTACGGTCAGCCAGGACATGGACTGGTTCAAGGAGTTGCTTGAGACCTTTCTGGAAAAGTTTCCGGAACAGATGGCCGATTTGCGAAACAGTATCCGAAAGACGGATCAGAAAGAAATACGTCGCTTGAGTCACAGTATAAAAGGGCTGGCGCTCAATATGGGAATGCAGGAGCTCTCTGATATTGCCAAAAGGCTGGAACACCGGTCGGGTGATCCCCAAAAGGCGCCGCTCATTTTTGAAGATCTTGAAAAAGAATGGGTTACTGTAAGGTCTTTGCTGGAAAAAGAGAAATGAGTTAACGGGCATCTGTTGTTCGTAAGAAAAAAAAACGTATCTTTACGTTCCGGTATTTTTGACGGATAGTGAAGGCTGAGGATTGTTGTTTTTTGTGTCGAAGATGCTTTCTGATGGCCCTTTGTTTCTGAGTTTGTCCGACTGTGGGGTTTTTTTGGTTGCATGCCGAATCCTGCGGCAGCAGTGCCGTCGGGGTTTCAGGGAATCCATATGTTTGTCGGGCATACATTAAACCTCTTCCCAGAATCTATGGAATCACGAATAATTGCGTCCAATCTGGCTGATCTTTACAAAAAGGCCGCCGACAAATATGAAACCCTGCCGGCATTTGCCACGCGGAAAACGGCTCTGGAGTGGAATCCGGTATCCTTTCGCGAGCTTTTTGAGATGGGCCAGGATCTGGCAGCAGGTTTGATTGAAATTGGTGTAGATGCCCGTGAGCATGTGGGACTGTTCAGTGACAACCGCCTTGAGTGGATGCTGGCGGAATACGGAATACAGCTGAGTGGCGCAGTGAATGTGCCCCGGGGTCGCGACGTGACCGATGATGAGTTGGTGTATATCATCAATCATGCCGGAATCCGTGTTGCGTTTGTGGAAAATTCCGAGCTTCAGAAAAAGATACTGCGCTTGCGCCCTGATTTACCCGGCCTTCAGGAGATCATTTTACTTGATGAAAAGACGAAGCCAGCCGAGGGGGTGCGGCCCCTGAAGGAGATCACGGCCATCGGAGCCTGGCAACGCAAGAAGGGCGATAAAAGTGTTGAAGAGCGTATGAATCAGATACGCCCGGATGATCTTTTCACACTGATCTATACCTCCGGAACCACCGGACGCCCCAAGGGTGTGATGCTGACCCACTCCAACATGATGTCGCAAATGTCGGTGATTCCGATTGATTTGTCCTGCACCGATCGTGTGTTGTCCATCCTGCCCATTTGGCACATTTTTGAGCGGGTTTTTGAGGTTTATACCATCTGTTGCGGCTCCTGCACCTATTACACGAGTCCGCGCACACTGGGCGAGGATCTCAAGAATGTTGAGCCGACGTTCATGGGCTCCGCGCCGAGACTTTGGGAAAGCCTGCATCAGCGAATTCTGGAGAATGTGCGGGCGGCCCACCCGGTGCGCCGCGCTCTTTTTCACATCGCCTACTTCCTGGGGCACTATTACAAGGAGTCCATCTTTTTCCTCAACAACAATCATTTGCAGATCAAACGCTATCCCTTCTGGAAGCGTCTGTTCTTTACTCCTTTTCATTTGCTGCGCCTGCTGATACTGGTGCCGTGGTATGGCTTTTTCAATGTCGCCGTGCTTGAGACGATACGTCAGAGTGCGGGCGGCAACCTTAAGGCTACGGTATCGGGTGGCGGGGCGTTGCCCATGGAGATCGACAAGTTTTTCAATTATATCGGTATTCCTGTATTGGAGGGGTATGGTCTGACCGAAACCTCTCCTGTTCTTGCGGCTCGCACCCATGAAATACTGGTTACGGGTACGGTGGGTCCGCCTGTTCCTGACACGGAGATCCGCATTGTGGACATTGAAAGCGGCAAGATACTGTATCCCGATCCTGAACATCCCCATAACGGCCGCGGTCTGCGTGGTGAAATCTGGGCAAAAGGACCCCAGGTCATGAAAGGCTACTACCGCGAGCCGGAGATAACCAGGAGCGTACTCAATGACGGATGGTTCCGGACCGGCGATCTTGGTATGATCACATTCAATGATTGCATCAAGATACTGGGACGCAGCAAATCCACCATAGTACTGTCAAACGGTGAGAACCTCGAACCGGAGCCTCTGGAGATGCAGTTGCGTCAAAGCCGTTATATTGATAATTGCATGCTGGTTGGCCAGGATCAGAAGTATGTAGGTGCGTTGATCGTACCCAAGCTGGATGCTTTTCGTGAAGAGAATATCCCGGCGGAATCTCTCAAGGATCTGTCCGATGATGTGAGGGCAAAAAAAATAATCAGACAGGAGATTAAGAACCTGATGACGGCAACAAGTGGCGTGAAACAGTTTGAACAGATCCGGGAGTTCCGGTTATTGTCCGAGCCGTTTCGTATTGGCGACGAGCTGACCAATCTTTTCAAGCTGAAAAGACATGTCGTGGAGAAGAAGTATGAGAGGACTATCCGGGATATATTCCTTCCGAAAGAAGTCAAAACCAGATCCTGATTAAACTCCAAACCTGATTTGTGTTATGGAACTCGAATTAAAAACCCAGTTGCTCTATCCCATTGACCAGACACTTCTGGGCGTCATGATTCTGATTATCATGTTCGGCATGGGAGCGAGTCTGACCGTTGATGACTTCAAGGCGGTGGCACGCCGCTCGCGAGGCGTTTTGATTGGTTTTCTGTCGCAGTTTGGGGTCATGCCTCTGGTTGCTTTGAGCCTGGCTCTTCTGCTGGATCTGTCTCCCGGCTTTGCCATTGCGCTGATTCTGATTGGATGTTTGCCCGGGGGTACTACATCCAACATGTTTACCTACTTTGCCCGGGGCTCGGTGGCCCTTAGTATTTCAATGACAACGGCTTCGACCATTGTTGCCTTGTTCATGATGCCCATTCTTCTGAGTCTCTATACTCAGGGCTTTACTCAGCAAATCACCGATATGATGATTGCTGCCGATACCGGAACCGAGTTCGTGATTCCAACACTTAACATTATCACATCTCTGGTGCTGGTGCTGGTACCGGTGGCCATGGGAATGACACTGCGCCGTTTTTCTCCCGGATGGGCCAAGACCGCCGAAGATACCGCCGGTTTCATGGCCATTATTGTGATTCTCTTTTTGCTGGGGACGCTGTTCGTTCGTCACGGAGATATTCTTGTTCGGACACCCTGGCAGCTCTATGTCGGCACTATCGGAGTCGGTCTGATCGGCTTCTTCTTCGGTTACTGGATGTCGCGTCTGTTTGGAGTGCAGCCGCTTTTCCAGAGGGCCATTTCACTGGAGACCGGAATTCAGAACGGACCGGTATCCTTTGCCATTATTCTTCTGAGTTTTAGTGAACCGATTCAGAGCCAGATGATCTGGGTGGCCATCCTTTATTCGGCTTTTATTGTGATGACCTCCTCGTTTATCACGCTATGGATGCGCAAGAGGGGTCGGTTTGACTACGAGGTCTATCGCAATACCCTGGTGCACAACCGGCTTTTCGGCGAAAATTACGTGACGGGTTATCCGGCCGGATTTCTTCCGGCACGTATCGCGCACGACCCCAGCCAGGGCAGTTCACCCAGCCAAATACGCTAAGTCAAGAATCCGGCTATTTGATCAGGGTCATTTTACGGATTGTTGACTGACCATTGGCAATCAGGTGATAGAAGTAGATTCCGCTGGACAGATTGGATGCGTCAAAGGTGATCTCATGTACATCCGCCCCCTGTGCCTCGTCCACCAACGTGTCTACCAGCTGTCCAAGAGCATTGTAAACCGAGAGCCGCACCCGGGCCTGATCCGGCAGGTAATACCGGATGATGGTGGAGGGATTAAACGGATTGGGATAATTCTGGTCGAGAGTAAAAGTGGACGGGACTTCTTCTTGATCGGGGGAGCGGTCGCTGTCCGTTAACCCGGTTCGGACAACGGCATCCAGGCTGATGTTGTTAAAAGTGACCCTGTTGCCCAGGTCGGCGGCCATGTCATCGCCGTCGAATCGGATCCGGATACGGAAATGGGGATTGTTGGATACCGCTCTGATGCCACTGAAATCAAGGGTAAAAAGCTGATACTGGCTGGTAAGTGTAAATCTGCCCGATGAGTCGAGGCCTTCTTTGGTCCATTCCCGCGGCTCGGGCTCATCCCCGGCCGGAAGAGTGGAATAATCTATCACCAAATGTTCGGCAGCTCCTTCGTCCATTGCCGCGAAACGGAAGACGATGTCCTTTAATCCGGAGGTTGGTACTTCAAAAATCAGGGTGTTTTCACCGGCGTCTCCCCGGAATGGCTGGCGAACCTGAAGGGCCCGCATGGCCCCGCTTTCATAGGGTCGGCCGAAGTTGCCATCCGGTCGGTAGTTGAGGCTGGTTGGCTGGTTGCGTCGTTCCATGGAGGCCTTGCGCCAGCGTGGATGACCGGTTTCAAACGGGTAGCCTTCCAGGGCGGAGTGGTAAGTGATACGGGCGCTCTGTGAAAGGGAAAAAGCGGCATCGACGGAGAGAAGGGGCGTATTGTTGGGCATATCATCCCCGAAATACCAGAAATACCGCAGAGCCGGTTCGTCCTGTTCGGGGGGTGTGCCCATTTGTGTGTCGATCCAGTTGAGGCGTGCCTCAATCCAATCGGCCATATAGGTCACCTCTTCTTCAAAAGTATCGCCAACGAAATGGTTGGGCCAGACATAGGTGCCGAGAATGGGCCAGCGTTCGAAATTTCTCGCCTGGGCTTCATCGAGAAGGCGGGCATAGTCTTCGATCATTGACAGGATATGTCCGGTTGAAAAAGGTCCCTGACGCAACTCCCACCATCGTGTCCTGTAGTCTTCTGCGAAGTCGGGGTCCTCAAAAAGCCGCCGGTACCATCCGTTGAGATATTGACGGGTATTAATGAGGGGGTAGTACCAGCCGGTCGGGTCCCATGCGCGCAGGTAGTTGCCGTTGCCCAGACTGATGTTGAAGTCCCACACGGGCCCCATTACCAGCCTTTTACCCCGATCTTTGTGAAGATATGTGCTGAGCCGGTAACCGTCGATCTCCTTGAGCGCCTCGGTGATCAGGTGATGGTCGATAAACGAATCCGGATCCAGCCATGCGGTGTAACCGTTATCGGGATCCCGGAAATTGGGTCCGAACAGCACGTTCTCCAGATCCCCGATGTACCGCGCGATCCACTGGCGCTGCTGGGGCGTTATGTCCTCATCCTGCGGACGAACGAGCGCGAAGCCGGTGTTACGGGACGAGGTGCTCCAGAAATGCTGCTCCCTGTCATAGTTGATGATATAGCCACCCGTAATTTCGGGTTCGCTGTTGTCATCAGGACCCAGCTTGGTGATGTTGACGCGGCTGTTGTCCCATTTGATGCGCTCGGTAAGCATGTATACCCCGTGGTAATGATTCATGGTGACGGGTCCGCCCCATTGGTGCAGAAACAGCTCCACAAACCGGGTCCGGGGGGCATACCGTCCCATATCACGGGACAGCTGATAGGCAATGGCATTGCGCATCAATGTCTTGTCATCGAAGGGCGCGCTCATGATCCAGTTGTTTTCCGAAGGCATCCCAAGAAGCGATTCGTTCCGGTTTTCATCGTCTTCGTCGACCAGGCGAACGGCAAACTGTTTTTTTGGAAACTGCAGGGAGCTGGATCCCCGGTAGTTTGTTATCATGCGGCTCTGCAACGTAAACTGATCCGTCAGCAGGTAGCTTCGGCCGTCATCCTCCCGGTCGATGACCGTGAAGAAAGCCGGGGTCCGGCGCATATCTGTCATGGATTCAAAAAACTGATGTACGATGACGACGGGAAGGTCGGAACTGAATTCGGCGACATCGGGATGAAGCTGGCTGTAGACGCGGGTCGCAACCGGTCCCGGAGGGGAGCCGTCACGATAAAGACGGGCCCGAATTCTCATGGAGCCACTGATGGTGACAGGATGCTCCGGATTAAAGAGAGTAGCGCTTTCGTCCGGTTTGCTGCCATTGGTAGTGTAGTAAAGCCGGGCTCCTTCAGGCACTTCGAAAGAGAGGTCAAAAGGCTCCAGAAACGTTCCGGCCGGATGTGAGAATGCCGGTTTCGGAAGAGTGCCGGCCGATTCTTGCGGGGGTGTGTCTGGTTCTGTGTAAGAGAAGGTAAAACCGTTTAGCAGCAGCAGAAAAGCAACAAAAGAAGGAATCATGGTGAAGAAAGAAATCAGGACATCAGAAACGAATCAAGACAGTCATAAAAAACTAATCGGGTAGTTATAAAGTAATCAGGCAGTAAGAAAGAAAACAGGCATTATGGAAGGTATCAAGGTCGTAAGAAAGCAATCTGGCCGCTATAAAGGAATCAGGACATTATGCGGGAGCGATTAAGCCGGTCGACCAGAATTTGTGCCTCTTGTCTGTCCATGGATAACTGGGAAATATAGGCGGATATTTTAATGCTGATTTCCCCGGGGGTGTATGGTTGAGCGGTTGCGAAGAATCCCTGGTCGATCAGGTAATCCTGGAGGTCTTTGATCCTGGTTTTTTGAAAACGGGGTATCTGGCCGTTCTCCAGTGCCTTGATGAGCTCACCGGGATCCTGCCGGAGGGTTTTCAGCAGATCCGCCACTCTACCGATAAAGTTGGGTGATATGGCCCCGGACTCGTCCAGCACAGTGGTGTCAACAGGTCTGTTTCTGCCATGGGCGACAAGAGAGAGGTAGCGTTCGGCGAGTTTTGCGTTTAGGTGGAGTTTTTCTTTTATGGTTTCGTTGAGCGGGTCGATGACGCCACCCTCTCGAAGCCATGTTTTCAGCATATCCCAGTTTTCGATTCCGTATTCCAGAATATTAAACAGCAAATGGGGGTCGTTTAGCAGGTACCATACATGGAGCTGTCCGACAGGGCGGAGCGGGTTTGCTGGTGGAACGGACAGTTTTTCGGCATACTCCTCATAGGTCAGCCCATCGGGTCGGGGTACCGGTTTGATGATCACCAGGTCATGAAGGTTTTGTCCTCTCTCACGGCCCGGCACTTTTGCCCGATTCGCTCCTGCTTCCAGGGTTTGCCCGGGTGTTTCTGTCTGATCCCGGTCTGCTTCCGGGGTTTGTCCGGGTGCTTCTGTCTGATCCCGGTCTGTTCCCGGATTTTGTCCTATTCCCTGATCCGGGTCTGGTTCCACGGTTTGCCCGGGTGCTTTTGTCTGGCTGGCTATGGCGCGTTTTTCTTCGATCACATGGCACTGCAACCCGATGTCTTTTTGGCCGGCGAGTCTCTCACGAAACTTGGCGACCTCGTCTTCCTGAGCGGTGAAGTAGAATATCTGGCGGCCCTGCCGGCTGATTTCGGCAAGGGCGTCGATAATGGCATGAGCCCTTTGGGTATCACTGTTGGCAAGGAGCTCATCAGCCAGGATGGGCAGCATGAGCCCCTGTTCGGCTTGTTCGATATAGGCAAGCCGGACGGACAAAATGAGTTGAATACGGGTTCCGGTTGAGAGTTCGTCGAGCGACCGGCCGAGTCCGTCCGCGTGGTCAATCGCCCGGAACCGGGGTTCTCTGTCATCGCCAATGATTACTTCATATCGGTTTCGCGTGATCTGACGGAACAGTTTTTGGGCTTTGGCAAGAACTTTGGGCTTGTTGGTTTGACCGATGTGTTCGATTACCTGTTCTGAAATGAGTGCTCCTGCGATGGATGCCGCGTTCTGGTGGTAGTGATCCACCAGAGCCCCCAATTTTTCTTCCCGCTGTTGCAGCGCTTCCTCCAGATCGTGGCTCTGTTTAGCCTGATCTGTCCGGACCTCAATTAATGACACCTTTCTCTGGACATCGTCTCTTTTGGCGACAAGCTGCTCCTGTTCCGTGATGAGATCCGAAATCTCCTCCAGACTCATCGTGTCGATCGCATTTATTATGGAAGAAACGCCGGATTCGGTGGAGTCCGTGATGATTTCCGGCAAACGGACCGGATTTGTTCCAGACAGGAAACCCTCCAATTCGGTACGTATTTCAAGGAGGTTTTGCCGGGCGGATCCGGCTTTATCCATGAGGTCTTTCCAGTCCGCCAGATTGTCCACCAGTTCTTTCACCTTGTAGTTATCCTGCGTTGAAACCTCAAGCCTCTCAAAAATGTCGTTCCGGTCCTTTATGGCTTTGTCACGAGCGCGCGTCAACAATACGATCTCTTTTTCTCCGGATGCTATCTCATTCCGTAACTGATTCCACGAGTCCTTTTTTTCTATCAGGGTGCTCACCGTCGCTTTCAGTTCAGCAGGTCTCTCTTCCGGCTCCAGATGGTATTTTTCAAGGATCGGATGGACGCGATTCAGTATCTCATCCCTTATTTTTCTGTTTCGCCCGATACCTTCCCCGGATGAACGAATGTTATCCCGGGAGGACTGCCACTTAAGCAAGTGAGTCAGATACCAGTAGAGTGAGGAGTAGCGTTCCAGTGAATCTTTACGGATATCCGGAAGGGCGCCCAGTTTTCTTCTCCACTCAGAAGCTTCCTCTTCGATCCTGTTCCAGGACAACTGATCGGTTTTGAGTTTCCGCTCATATTCTGATAAAAGTTCTTTGCGCCTTTCCTGCCGGACCGACAGTTCAAGATCCGCCAGCAGTTCCTTGAGGCGGCGGGTTACTCCTTCGGCATCCCATCGTTCCGGTCCTCTCAGGCCGCTATCCTCAAAATCCTTTTGACGAAGCAACCACACCTCTTCCCGGCTCTTTCTTTGGCTCCGTTGCCATACAAGAAGTAACAGGACCAGGGGAATGAGACCCGTGAAACCCCAGGCTCCCCAGAAATAGACGGCGGCAGCAACGCCTGCCGCGAGAGCAACAAAAAAGATCCCGTGGGATATGGCCGTCGAACTGCTGGCACGGCCATATGTCTGGAGCCACCGGGAAAGGATTTCTATGCCGTTCCGCAGACGGTTCGGATCCTTTGCTTCATCTTTTGTCTCAACAGTTGCTTCGAGCCCGAGATGCTTACCTTCATAACGGAGATCTTCAATGACCTTTTCATGCCATCGCATTTGACCATAAAGGTCAAAGGTCTGCTGCCAAAACTGGTCCGTGGTATCGATACCGGCAAGATCCAGGCCGTCAAATGAGTCGGGCAGGTTTTTGTCTTCGGTCGTCCCGAATTCCGGGCTAAGTCCCAACCTTTTTCCGGTTTCGTCCAGCACGGTTTTTTCCCGCAAGACAGTTTCTTCCAAGCGATCGATTTCCAACTCTTTTTCCCGCAGTTCCTCCAGCAGATTTTCCAGCAGTCTAAGGTCCTTCGCGTCGACGCCGCGATCGGGCAGGTTCTGATTATCGATCTCATGGCGGTTCGCTTCGATATTCTGCTGAATGCTTTCAATCCGGTCTTGCGATTCCCGGATCTCGGCATCCAGGCGCTCCAGGTTGGTTGCATCCTCTTCCCGGACCGAAGCCATGATCCCGGGATACTGGGCGAGTCGCTGTTCGAGATGCCGGAGGTCGCCTTGTTTTTCTTTGAAGCGCTTGAGGAGCCGGTACAGGTTGATCCGTTTTTCCGCTTCTTTTATTTCCAGCAGCTGCTCTTTGTACCGTGAAAGGTTGCTTTGTTCGTTTTTAAGCTCCTGTTGCCGAGAGGTTAGCTCGGCCACTTTTTTATCCGCTGTCCGGTACTCTGTGATGCTCTTTCCTCTTTGACCTGGAAAAGAAAGGCTGTAGCCAAGGTGTTTTTTTGCCTGTTCGATGTCGTATCCACCGATAGCATCTTTTCTGATGCGGTCAGCCAGGTCTTCTTCGTCGGTCTGGATCAGCTCGTGCAATGAAAGCAGGTAGCGCGATTGGCTTTCGGGTTCCGGCAGGCCCTTGAGGGCGGTGTCGGAGCCCTGGCGCTGCATCACACAATAGAGATGATCGACCGAGGTTTTCCAGGAGTCCTTGTCAACCAGAAACTGTCCATCGGCGGTGATTCGAGCCGGCTGGTTCTGCCAGATGAGTTGTTGAATGGCCCGGGCCATAGAGCTTTTTCCCGAGGCGTTCGGCCCGGCGATGATATTGATGCCGGGCGAGAGATTATCGAACACGCCAAGTCCGTCTTCCAGCCCCGGCATCTTGCGGATATCAATCTTCGTAAAGGTCAGAGCATTCCTTTTCATCAGCGGGGGTTCTGGTTGGAAGAGAGTAACTCCGAAAGCAGCCGGTGACACTGGCTAAGCAATAGACGGTCCATTGACGGGGATTCGGGTTGAAGCAGCTCGTGATCAGCACTGTTTCGAATATCGGAAAAGGCGGGTTGATCATTCAGTTTGTCTATTCCGTTCTTTACTTTTGCGCGCAACGAATCCAGGAAATCCGAAGGTTGTTTGTTTTCCAGATCGAGAATAGCCCGGGCCAGGACTCCGGCCGGACTGGGTTCCCGGCTCAGGGCCTCCAGGTTTTGGACCAGCAGGGTGCATTGATGCTCCAGCTTTCGGACGACTGTCTGAATGCTACCGGTGCGTTGGACCAGCTCCTCCACATCCCATTTTTCCATCCATTGCTCCACTTGCGGAATATTCGGGATCCTGCCGGTCAGGATCACATCAAGCGAGAGCAGGCGGAGGTGATCGGAGGTTTCCTGATGCTTTTCGGCGGCGTCTCGGCAGGCCCGAACTACCTTCGCCTTGATATCATTTTCATCGGCATGAGTGTCCTCCCCTGTTCCTTCCGGTGTATCGGCGGGATCAGTCGGCTGCTGCAAGATGGCGCTGATATCGACTTCAATTCTTTCATATCGAACCGGAGACAGGGGGATATGATGAATGCGGACGGGGAAATATGTTTTTTTCCTGTGAACTTGCGGGGTCTCCGTTTCTATCGTCAGGATAAAGGGTCCATGCGGTCCATCTTCCTTCGGGTTGAGGGCATGCGGGGAGCCGGGATAGAATATGAGCGGTTTGCTGTCACGGAGTGTTTGCGGCTTGTGAATGTGACCCAGTACCCATGCATCCACTCCTGTCGCGGCGAGTCCGGTCGATGAGAGCGGTGCGTAGTGGCTTTCCCGGGCCTGATAATCCCCGTGAAGGAGGCCAATGGAAGGTATTTCCGGATTGATTTTGTCCGCTGGAAAATCCGTGAGCGGATCAAAGCTGATTCTCCGGGCTGGGAAAGACCAACCGAAAAACTGAACATCCCTGTCCGCGATGGCAAGCGTTTTCTCCTCCCAGGTTCCCTTATCTCCCAGAAGATGAACATGTGTGAAATCGCGGTTGCGAAGGAGCGCCGGCAGTACGTCGAAATCATGATTGCCCGATACCATCAGCACCGGAATTTCCGATTTATTCAGTATTTCAAGTCCGTCTCCCAGGACTCCCTCTGCTTCGAAGTAGCTGTTCTGGTGTTCGACCAGATCTCCCGATAGAACCACGGCGTGTACCTGTTGTTCGGCAGCCCATTCCACAAGCCTCAGCCAGGTTTCCCGTGTAGCTCCATAGGACCCGATACGTTCGGAATTGGAGGAAACACGACCGATATGGAGATCTGCCGTGGCCAGAATACGTATTGACATAAGAACGTAATGAATGATTCAAACGGACTTTATTCCGTCAATATATCATTATTATCCTATTCTTGTGTCGTCATCCTGTACTTGTTCCGCCAGCCTATTTGGCAGGCTTGCTTCCGAGGTGTATGCCTTCTCCGTACGCTTCGGCTGTTGCTTCCATGATGACTTCCGAAAGGGTTGGGTGCGGGTGTACGGCCTGGATGATTTCATGTCCGGTGGTCTCCAGTTCGCGTCCGATGACCGCTTCGGTGATCATATCGGTCACGTCGGCGCCAATCATATGGCAACCCAGCCACTCTCCGTATTTTTCATCAAAAATGACCTTTACAAAACCATCGGGCTTGCCGGCGCCCACCGCTTTGCCGTTCGCCTGAAAGGGGAATTTGCCTACTTTGATTTTGTATCCGGCCTCGAGAGCTTTCGCCTCGGTGAGTCCGACAGACGCCACCTGAGGCTGGCAATAGGTACAGCCCGGGATGTTCCTGTAGTTGATGGGCTGGGGGTTTTTCCCGGCTATACGTTCCACACAGCGGATCCCCTCGTGTGAAGCCTTGTGGGCCAGCCAGGGCGCGCCGGTCACATCACCGATGGCATACACCCCTTCAACGCTGGTCTGGTAGGTCTTGCGGTCGACCTGAATAGCCCCTTTCTCTACCTTGACGCCGATTTCTTCGAGGCCGATACCCTCAACATTGCCCGTCACACCGACAGCGGAAAGGACTACGTCGGCTTCGACCTTTTCCTCTCCATCGGATGTTTTGATGGTTACCAGCACGCCGTCGCCTTTTTTGGTGACTTTTTCAACCGAGCTTTCGGTCAGGATTTTCATCCCCTTTTTCTTGTAGATCTTCTCCAGCTCCTTGCTGATGTCGGCATCCTCAACCGGCAGGATGTGCTTCTGAAGCTCGACTACGGTTACTTCCGTACCGAGTGTATGATAGAAATAGGCAAATTCGATGCCGATGGCGCCGGCGCCGACAACCACCATTTTCTCAGGTTGTTGGTCGAGCTTCATGGCCCCTTCGGAATCAATGACCATGGAACCGTCGATTTTCAGATTAGGCAGTTCGCGGGGACGCGCGCCGGTTGCCACGATAAAATGCTTCGCCCGGATTTTTCCGGTTTCCTTGTCGTTTTCATCCAGAACGCGGAGTTCTTTGGACGAGTCGAAAACCCCTTTGCCGCTGATGACTTCGATTTTGTTGGTTTTCAAGAGAAACTGCACGCCCTTGCTCATTTTTTTGGCGGCATTGCGGCTTCTCTTGATGATTTTCGAAAAATCAGTGGTAACGTCCGAGGTTTGAAAGCCGTAATCGCCGGCATTTTGCAGGTATTCGGCTACCTGTGCGGATTTTAGAAGCGCTTTGGTGGGAATACACCCGATATTGAGGCACACACCGCCGAGATTACTTTTTTCAACAACCGCTGTTTTGAGTCCGAGCTGACTGGCTCGGATAGCCGCGACATAACCGCCGGGGCCCGAGCCGATCACGCATACATCAAATTCTTTTGCCATAATCGGAAATGGGATTTTTAAGTTTAGATTGGTGTTGGTAATATATCCAGTGCTAACATAACACGTTTCAGACAAAAAACTATCCGGAATGACCGAGAAAAGTTTTCCAGAAGAATCCCCCGAAGAATTCCTTCGGCCCCCGGAAAGCCGGGAAACAACGGTTGCCGATACCTCAAAAAGGGGTTCCGATGAACCGGAAGGGGCGGGTCCGGCTGCCGGCGGGGCTCCGGATGTGACTTCGGCGGAGCACGGCGGGGACACGGGACTTCGCCATCTGTCGGAGGAGGCCGTAAATGCCTGGCGCATCAGTGGCGGGTTGACTTCCCTGACATACTGGCTGGCGCCAGCCGGGTACGGTGCGATCATAGCATCCGGGGCGAGTTGGCCTTTATGGCCGGCGTACGCAATGGCGGCCCTGGTGCTGGTGCTGACCATTCTGGCGGCAACTGTTATTCCCTGGATTCGATGGAAAAGGTGGCGCTACCGGGTAGACCGCCACGAAATATATCTTCAACGCGGGTTGTTTATCGTCCGAAAGACACTCATACCCATTCGTCGTGTTCAGCATGTCGATACCCGGCAGGGACCGGTGTACCGGCAGTTTAATCTTGCCTCCGTGGA
>SLHZ01000347.1 GCA_007135895.1 Balneolales bacterium
GAATTCCGCTGCTTTTCAGTCTTTGCCTTACCTTCGGGATAACCTATTTCACATTCGGCACGCTCAATACCATGACTTCGGTTCTCTTCGTCATCCTTTTTGGCCTGGGTATTGACTATGGCGTGCATTTCTACGCACGCTATTTGGAAAAGCGCTCTGACGGCGAAACCATCAGGGAAGCCCTTTACAAAACGTATGATAGTACGGGGCTGGCCATCATGACCAGTGCCCTGACCACCGCTGTGGCATTATTTGTGCTTGTTATTGCTGATTTCAGAGGTTTCTCCGAATTCGGCTTTATCTCCGGACTGGGAATCTCACTGGCCTATCTTTCCATGTTGTTCATTCTCCCATCCATCATTGTTCTTTTTGAAAAGTACCAGTTCATTCTGATCAACACCAACCGCGATCTGCCGGCAGGAAAAAAAGCCCGTGAGCGCTTCCCGCTCTCCCGATTCATCTTCATCGGCGGCACTCTGATTGTCGCCGTCGTGATCTTCCATTCAAACCGCCTCTATTTCGAATACGATTTCGGAAAACTGGAGCCGGAATTCCCCCGCTTTGAGGAGTTTCGCGATCTGAAGGGTGATATCGACCGGACCAGCAGGCGCAATCCCGCCTATGTGATCGCCGAGACCGATCAGGAAGTGATGAAGATTCTGCAGACCATACGGAATATGAAACAAAGCAATCCCGAGAGCACCATTCTTGCGGTCGAAGCGCTTCAGGAACGTTTTCCGGTTAATCCGGCCGATGAAAAAAGAAAACTTGATGCAATCGCGGAAATACGCAGCTTGCTGGACAGCCCATTTCTAAGTGAGGAGGAGGGAGCCTATATTAAGATTCTCAGAAGAGCTTCACAGGTTACTGAACCCCTGAGGATTGATGATGTCCCGGAATTCCTGAAAAACCGTTTTTTGACAAGGGACGGGAATATTGGCCGGTTTGTCATGATTTATCCCGCAGTGGGTCTTTCTGACGGCAGAAACTCTATTGCCTTCAAAAATGAAATCGGGGTGATTGTCACACCGGATGGCAAGACCTATCATTCCGCCAGCACATCTATCGTAGCCGCCGAAATGCTTGATCTCATGCGCAAGGAGAGTCCTTACATGGTTTTTGCCACTTTTGTCATGATATTTATACTGGTCTATATCGGCTTTCGGTCATTTCGATGGTCTCTCATTGCCATGCTGCCTTTGCTGATCGGACTCAGCTGGACATTCGGAGTGATGATCCTGATGGGTCTGTCTTTTAACATGTACAATCTGGTGGTTCTGCCGGCCATACTCGGGATTGGCAACGATAACGGAGTGCACCTGGCCAGCCGTTACCGTGAAGAGGGAAAAAAAAGCATGGCAGCTGTACTCAGAAGTACCGGCCAGCATATCACCATCGGGTCACTGACCACCATGCTTGGCTTCGCCGGACTCCTGTTGACCGGGCATCCGGGATTGAACTCCATTGGCGTGCTCGCCGTGATTGGAATAGGACTGACTCTTTTTTCAGCATTAACCTATCTGCCCGCCCTGGTTCAGCTTCTTGAAGACAAAGGATGGATCCGTTTCTGAAACAAACAGACGATGATCACTGACACTGCCGCCATCGTATTGAGAACCATACCATTCCGCGAAAGCAGCCTTATCGTCACCGTTCTCTCGGAACAACATGGAAAAACAGGACTCATGGCCCGTGGCGCACGGCAGCGCAAAAGCCGTTTCGGCGGCTTGCTGCAACCCGCCGCTATTCTTGATGTGAGCTATACCTACAAATCCGGACGGGAAATACAGAATCTGACCGAAGCCGCTCAGAGGGTACCTACGTGGCGAATCCAGGAGCAGATCGAAAAAATGGCACTCTCCATGGCCACCCTGGAGCTGGCAACCCAGCTGTGTCACGAACACGAGCCCATGCCTGATATGTTCGCCCTGCTTCTGAATTTTTTTTCCTGGCTGCATCAGACCATGTCGGATTCCACACACCTGTTCCCCTATCTGCAGTTTCGCATGACACAGATCTCAGGGATTGGTATCACCATGGATCAGGCTAATCCTCCCAGGGAAAACGGGTATTTGAATATAACCGACGGCAGAATCTCGGCCAATTCAGAGGGTGAAAGAAGTCTCGCTCTCACATCCCATCAATGCCGGTATCTCCGTTATATCTGTGACGAAAATAAAAGCGCTTTGCTCAACGGTGTGTTCCCCGTGGAGGAAATACGGAACTTAATTCACCATATGGACGTATATTTTCAGTATCATGTGGAAGGAGTCAAACCCAGACGGTCCGATTCGATTTTTGACCAGATTCTTTGATTTTTATGCTGCCTCACCAGAAATTCCTCACTTCTCTTCTGCTCCTGCTTTCCGGCATGCTGCTGGGTACCCTGCTAATGTTGTTCAGCGGTCGGTGGACACCTCCAGAAAGAGTGAAGGTCCGATACACGGAGGTCATGAGAAGCACCGCTCCGTACGCGGAGGATACCCTGATCGCACACTCCTTCAATCCAACCTACCTGTTCCGGGACGTGGCCAGTCACATCCTTCCGGGAGTGGTTTACATCGAGTCCAGTCTTCCACATAACGGAATCCTGACGGATGATCCCCACCATAACTTTGAAGATCGTTTCTGGGACCGTTTTATACCACGGCACAGGGCTCTAAGCATCGGGTCCGGTGTTCTCATCAGCAGCGATGGCTACATCCTCACAAACCATCATGTCATCGACGGCTCTTCCGACAGAATCCAGGTCATGACACATGACAAAAGAGAGTACCGAGCCCTTCTGGTCGGAAGCGACCCGTCGACGGATCTTGCCGTTATAAAAATTGATCTGGATAATGCCTCGCCACTGGTAATCGGCAACTCCGATCATGTCCAGATCGGCGACTGGGTCATGGCCGTGGGAAATCCCTTCCGCCTGCGCTCCACTGTAACGGCAGGAATCGTTAGCGCCAAAGGCAGGGATGTTGACATCATCAACGACAGAATGAGAGTGGAAAGCTTTATCCAGACCGATGCCGCCATCAATCGCGGCAATTCGGGTGGCGCTTTGGTAAATACACGCGGTGAACTGATCGGTATCAATACGGCCATAGCTTCAGAAAGCGGGAGCTATCAGGGGTATGGCTTCGCCGTACCCATTAACCTGGCCATGAAGATCGGACGCGATATGATCGAATACGGAAGTGTGAGAAGAGCCTTCCTCGGTGTGGAAATCGCCTCCCTGAATTATCAAAGTGCGCGACGTCACGGACTTGAAACCGTGGCAGGCGTTGAAATCCGCAATGTGGCCCCGGGGGGAAGCGCCTACACAGGCGGACTCCGGAAAGGGGATGTGATACGCAGCGTGAATCGTTTCCCCGTTTCCGAAGCCAATGAATTGCAGGAACGAATCGCACTGCTCCATCCCGGTGATAGCGTGCACATGGAAATATGGCGGAGCGGACAGACGGAAACAGTCTCTTTCGCGTTGATGGGAATGGAAGACGAAGCCATCCGTAAATGGGTATTAGCCGAACCCCAGGCCCCCGTAGAAAGTCCCCTCGAACTGGATGAACAACCTGCCGTGCATCAGACAAGCCTGCCGGAAGGTTTTACGATAGCAGCACTGCCTGTGAGTGATGATTTGCGAAATGAACTCGTGGTGATTCGTGTAGAACCCTATAGCGCCGCAGAAGAGGCCGGCCTGACAGAAGATGATATCATAACACAAATCAACGGTCAGTACTTGCGTGATATGGATATGTTTACCGCAATCTGGGAGGAAAATAAATCCAACC
>SLHZ01000097.1 GCA_007135895.1 Balneolales bacterium
ACCTTCCGGGTCGACATGACCGGTCCGGTGGACGAAGGGGTCTTTGACACGACACGAGGTGACTGGGTCGAACTGCGCGGTTCGTTTACCGGCTGGGCCAGCTCGCCAATATCGATGACCTACAACGAGGATGACGACTGGTACGAAACAACCGTCGCGATTTCGGGTCTGGAAGGTCAGATCGTGGAGTACAAGTTCGCCATGGTGGCCGGTGACGGCACACCGCTGCCCGGCGACGGCTGGGAAGGCCAAGCCGGACCGGGTGGAGAATTTGGCAACCGTCAGCTCGAACTGGGCCCGGCCGGCGTACCCATGGTGCTTGATGTCGTTGATTTTGTACTGGACGAAGCTCCGGTGGACGACGACTTCATGAGAGCCAACCTTGCAGTTGTGGATGCCAATGAGAACGGCACTATGCTGACCATAGGACGCAGGGAAGGGGCCACCCACGGAGAGGACCCGTGGGATGTCGTATTGCCTCCTCCGCCACCTGCCGGGAGTTTCGATGCCCGGATCGTGACGGACTTCAACGACTTCTCGACGCTGTATCTGCCTCCCACAAGTGAACCGTCCGTATGGAATATAAGTGTCCGAGCTTCTACCGGCGGCATGCCCCTGACCATCAGTTGGGACCGTGCACAGCTTCCCGCCGAAGGCTCCATGCAGATCCGGACCTCCGACGGTGTTGTTGTAAACATGGCGCTCGTCGATTTCTGGGAAGTGGGGGTAAGCGGACACCGCGACTTCCAGATCGTTTATTCAACCGCGACCAGTCATCCGGTGTCCTGGAGAGCAGGCTGGAATATGATGGCCCTGCCTCTCGATACCGATGAAACCGATTACCAGACGCTGTTCCCGGGCAGCCTGCCCAACAGCCTGTACGGCTTCAACGGCAGTTATCAGGTGCTGCAGCACATGGAGACGGGTGCCGGGTACTGGATACGCTTCGGCGCAGCCGGTGAAGCGACACTCGAAGGTGCAGTGATCCCATCGGTTCAGCGGCAGCTGAACCGGGGATGGAACATGATCGGCGGACCGTCGCATCCGGTTCCGGCCACGGCCATTCAGGATCCGGATGGTATCGTGGTTCCGGGCAGTCTCTACGGTTTTGACGGGGCCTATTTCATCGCACCGGCGATTGTCCCCGGCAAGGGGTACTGGATACGGGCCATGAATCCCGGATCCGTCACACTGGCTGAAGGTGAGTCGGGTCTCCGCAAGGAGGTTGCCACGGTGGCATCCGTTGATGACATGTTGCGTGATTTCGACCGGCTGATCGTAACCGATGAAGAGGGCCGCGAAAGAACCCTCTATTTCACGGGCTGGCTGGATGACTCGGTCAACGAACTCATCTTTACCCTGCCACCGGTGCCGCCTGCCGGCGCTTTTGATGTCCGTTTTGCCGGTGACCGTTACCTTATGACGGAGAGCAGCGGGTCGATGGCACTCGTCGCGCCCGGTGAGGTGACCCTGCAACTGGAACTCTCGGGTATGAACGATATCCGAAGCTACCGTTTCGAAATCGTTCATAACGGAAATACCACCGAGACACTGGAACTTACCCACGGGCAGTCAGAGATCATAAGCGGACTGCAAAGCGGAGTAACCCTGCGCATGACTCCTGCGGAAGGTCCCGACGAAACCGATCTGCCGCTTGTCTATGGTCTGTATCAGAACTATCCGAACCCGTTTAACCCGGACACTCAGATCCGATTCAGTCTGCCCGAGCAGAGCTATGTGAGACTGGGTGTTTACAACCTGCTGGGTCAGAAAGTAGCCCTGCTGGTCAATGAAGAACGTTCGGCCGGTTATCATGAAGTTCTGTTTGATGCCAACGGCATGTCGAGCGGAATCTATATCTACCGCATGCAGGCGGGTCCGTATTCCAGCTCCCGGCAAATGATGCTGGTGAAATAGTGACCTGCGAAATATAACGATAAGTAAGATAACGAATCACTGGCCATCAGCCTGTTAATCAATCCATTTTTTTAAACCAAAGGCAATAATAATTTTTCGGAGGCACCTATGAAATGCTTTATGAAACAATGTATCCTGCCGGTACTGCTTGTGCTGTTTTTTACCACACTGCCACTGACGGTCACTGCAGCGGACCGTGGTGGTGAGATGCCGGCCCCGATAGGCTGGAATGAAACGGGTGAACAGGCAACCGGTGCCGGGGTGGTAATGCCGCCCGCTGATCGGACTCCCGGATTCTTTTCGCGCATGATGGTCCGTGATGAACCTGATGTTGACGATCCGGGTTTCAGCTTATCCCTGGAGGTGTCAGACGAAGACGGTAACCGTTTTGTCCTGACGTTGGGATTGCATCCGGAAGCGACCACCGGTTTCGACGTGGCGCGTGATGTCTTCGCGCCTCCACCCGGTCCGGCCGGAACCTTTGACGCCCGATTGGTGATTTCCGACGAGCATTATGCCACCTTCTATTTTCCGACGGGTGGTGATGTGGCGGAATGGCCCATGTCGGTCCGGGCCGCTACCGATGCCTGGCCGGTGTCAATCCGGTGGAATCCTGATGATCTGCCGGCAAACAGCATCATGACGCTGGAGAATATCGCAGGTGCGACCCTGATGACTCTGAACGCCGATTCGATCTTCACCGTAGGGCAGAGCGATCCACGTGATATGGTCATTACCTGGGCGGCTGTGGACGACACCGAGCCCGGCTATGTGTTGCCTTCCGATTCCCTGGCACTGGTGGACTTATATAACGCGACAGGCGGTCCCGACTGGGACAGGAATGACGGATGGCTGGTGGACCCGGTCAGCGAGTGGATGGGAGTGGTTGTCGAAGGAAATCGGGTGGACCAGATCATTCTCCCCGCGAACAACCTCACCGGATCGCTCCCGGCGTCTATCGGAGATCTCGATGCCCTGAGAAACCTGCAGCTTGGATTCAATAACCTGACCGGTGAGCTTCCGGCCTCATTACTGGACCTTGAGAATCTGATGATGCTGAACCTTCATCATAACCAGCTGACGGGTGAATTGTATACCCCCGAATTCTGGAGCGCCTTCCCGGAAATGCGTGTGCTGAGTATGGCCTATAATGGTTTCAGTGGCCAGATCACTCCGGAAATTGAAAACATGCCGCATCTGACCCAGCTCTGGCTCTACAATAACCGGATCAACGGATCGATTCCCGACGAAATCGGCACTCTGTTGCAGCTGGAGGCTATGGAGCTTGGAGGGTTCATACCCGGTGAGGTTGTCGCCAATCTGACCGGCACGTTTCCGGCGACACTGGCCAATCTGGAGAACCTTTATCATCTGATGGTCTGGAACACTACGCTTGAAGGTGATATTGAAGAGCTCTTCGGCATGCTGAATCCGGATGTATTGCGTAACCTGCTGATTGCTTCCAGTTTCACCGGTGAACTGGGGCCATGGATCGGTGATTATGGTCAGCTGATCAACTTGCAACTGGCGGCCAATGATATCACCGGCGGATTTCCGCAAGAGATATTCCAGCTGCATAACCTGCAGATACTGAACCTGCAAGCTCAGCCCATGGCCTTTGAATTTCCTTCGGGCTGGCCGCAACTGTCCCAACTCAGGACACTGGCTCTTGCTCGGATCGAAGGACTGACGGGATCGGTACCCGGTGATATCGGTGATATGGAAAGCCTTACCCGTTTGCTTATACACAACAACCCATCTATGAGCGGAAGACTTCCGGAAGCACTGCTTCCACTGGAACTGCAGACCTTTGATTACTGGAACACGCCGTTGATCACACCGGTCTATCCGGAATTCCGGAAATG
>SLHZ01000007.1 GCA_007135895.1 Balneolales bacterium
CAGGCCTTCGCCAATATGCTGCGCGAGCATTGGCAGGCCATGCAGGGCCAGCAGCCCGACAAACAACTCGAAGAAGACAAGCCCGCTGAAATTCCGGTAGCCGAACCCGCTCCGGTACCACCCGAACCGGAAAGACCTGTCCCCGAACCACCCGCCGAACCCGTTCGGACTCTGCCGGTCCGCCCCCCGGCACCCGAACCGCCACCACCGCCGCCTCCGGCACCCGAACCCTCACTGCCAACGGTCTCCGTTCCTTTTTACGGTCTGTCGTTCAGAGTGCCTTACGACCCCGATATCTCCCGTATCAGCATTCCCGCATCGTTCAATGCCGAAACGATTGCAAAAATATGGGAAGAAATGAGTGCTACCAATATTGAACCATCCGTTTCATTCTACTCCAAATTCCAGGAATCAACAGACATTAACGACTGGGGGATCGCACGGCTGATGTTTGGGACGGGCCAGGCCCTCTTCAACAACAGCGACATGGCCCGGCTCTATACCTGGTTCATGCTCATCCAAAACGGGTATCAGGCCCGTGTGGGTTATAACGACGAAGGAGTGAGACTCATGATCGCAGCCGACTCCCACATCTTCGGAACACCTTTTTTCCGGTTCGAAGAAGTTCCCTTCTTCCTGGCATTTTTTGACAAAATCCCCCCCGGACCCGAACGCCTTTACACCTATTCTTCCAACTTTCCGGGAGATCTGCAGCCTCTATCTCTTCAGGTATCATCCGTCGCCCGGCTCAAAAGAGACTACTCCAGTAAGGATCTGTCTTTCAACTATAAAGGAGAAACCATCTCCGTCACGGTAAATATTGATAAAAACCTGATTGCCCTCTACCGTTATTACCCTCAAACCGACCTGAGTGTGTACTTCAACGCTCCTGTCACTCCTTCAACAGCTTCTGAAATCCTTGATGCCCTGCGCCCGCATGTGGAAAACCGCCCGGAACGTGAAGCTGTAGACCTGCTGCTCCGTTTCGTACAGACGGCTTTCGGCTACAAGATTGACCCCGATAACTTTGGCCGTGAAAAACCGCTGTTTCCTGAAGAAACCCTCTATTATGACTACTCCGATTGCGAGGACCGGGCCATCCTCTTCAGTTTCCTGGTCAGAGAACTATTGGACATGGATGTTGTGGGTTTACGCTATCCCGGACATATTGCAACTGCGGTGCGCTTCCGCTCATCTTTCCAGGGCGACACCGTACAGGTAAACGGAGCGACCTACCATGTATGTGACCCCACTTATATTAATGCCGGACCGGGTATGGCCATGACCCGTTTTCAAAACACAACACCGGAGGTCATCCCCATTCACCGCTGAGTCAATTCAACCCTCAACCACAACAAGCACCCGGCTGCCGGCCGGAGATTCCCGGGCTTTCGGCAAACCGCCAATTCTTTATGAAGTCATCTGACAACCCCTCTGACAGCCCTGTTTGGGGCAACGTATTCCGTTCTTTCATCAGTCAGAAAGAACATTCAAAGGTCGATATCATCTCCCGAATTCCCATCTTCAAGGATTTGAGCAGAAAAGAGCTCCGAATCGTAGCCGATATCCTCTATGACCGTGGTTATGAAACCGGCGAAGACGTCTTTATCACTGATCAGCCCGGTGCCGCCATGTTCATCATCAAGAGCGGAAAAGTACAGATCCTGATTGACGGTCAGGACGGGAATCAAACCCAGATAGCCCTCCTTGATGAAGGTGATTTCTTCGGCGAAATAGCCCTTCTCGACAATTCACCCAGATCGGCTACCGCCCGTGCAGCAACAAAAACCGAACTGCTGGCCATTTTCAGGGCAGATCTCGACAAACTGATGCATAACGAACCCTACATAGCCGCCCGAATCATCAAACAGCTCGCCATCGTCATTGGCATCCGCCTCAAAGAGACCAACCGGCAGCTTGGCAATCTCAAAGCCAGTACATCCTGATAACTACCGGCATAACCAGCAATGAACCCATCTGTCAACAACGTCCAAAAAACCAGGCTCACACGTACACGCGTGTTCTACACCCTGTCTGCCTTCCTGGGTGTGACGGCTGTCATCTATCTGCTTTTTGCACTCCGGACACTTATTCTTCCGGTGCTTCTGGGTATCATTGCCGCCTATATCTGTCAGCCGCTTCTCAGTATCTTGCAGCGAAAAGGTGTTCCCAGATGGGGCTCCACCCTGCTTCTGTTCGGAGGTTTCATTCTCATCATCCTCATGCTTGTGCGATATGTCGTCAACCTGATTCCCGGTGAATTCGAGCAACTCCAGCTGCGACTCTCCGTGCAACAGAATATCAACGAGCGCTATCAGCACTACATGAAACTTGATGAAAACCTTGAAAACGGAAATATCGTCCACGATTTCTTCGGACCGGAAATCGACCCCATGATGGATACCTTCAACCAGTGGCTTTATCTGGCAGACAGTGACCAGGAGAGACTCGTAGAGTGGGCGAAACTCACCCAGCCCGAACAGGAAAAGCGGATCCTGAACCTGCTGGAGAGTATGAAAAGCATGAGACTCTATACGGATCCCGAAGTGCTGCTCTCCGACCGCATCGCACTGCTAAAAAACAACATCCAACAAGAAGAGGTCGACCCCGGCACCGAACAGGAGTCTTCACTGCTGCTGAATATCCTCAATATTCTCTCGCTCTGGCTGGTCATGCCCGTCATGTTCCTCTTCTTCCTGCTCGATAACGGACAGATACGCAGGGGGTTTGTATCCCTCATCCCCAACAATTACTTTGAGATGGCCCTTACCGTAATGGAAAATGTGGACCGGGCTATCGGCAACTACCTCAGAGGAACCCTCATTGAGACACTGCTGATGAGCATAACCGTCTGGATGTTCCTGATGCTGATCGGTTTTGACTTCGGTATCGGAATGATCCTGGCCATCATCTCCGGTATCGCCAATGCCATACCAATCTTCGGCATGTTCATCGGTATGGGACTTTGCGTCGTTTACGCACTGATCCTTGATGATGTCAACGCCATCCTGCCTTTTGTTACCGTGGAAAATCTGATTATCTGGACGGTTGCGGTACATCTTCTGGCTCAGGCTATCGACAATGCCGTATACAAACCTTTTGTTCTGGGAAAAGCTGTGGCTCTGCACCCCATCGTGGTTTTCCTCGGGGCTATCATGGGGTCCATCATGTTCGGATTTGTGGGACTTCTTTTCGCCATCCCTGCTATCGTCATCCTCAAAGAAATCATCAACACGCTCTACCGGCAGCTCAAAGCCTACTTTCTTATTTACTGACCGGGCTGATTTCTCGCCGGTTTACCATATCACCGGCTTACTTGCAGATATAATTGTTTTGCATCCGGTTTTTTATATGACTTTCTTCTCCGGCAAAATGTCGGTGATAACGATCACAAAATTGGTGTTGTGGATCGCAAAGTCGATGGTAATGATCACAAAGTCGGTGATGACGATATCGTTTTATAGTGGTATTTTGTGCTTTTTATGAATCAAAGCACTTGATCCTGTCACCCGCAGCCGACTTTTACCGGGCTCTGATGGATTGATTTTGCTTTCAATTGTTAACCCGACAGCTTCAAGCTTGTCTATTGCTCTGATAGTCTCATGGATACCTCCTTCTATCGCAAACTTTTTGAAGAACATCAGAATGCCGGAATATGCCCTTCTCCGGAGAAAGTGGATATTTTTTTTAATCGTCTACTGGGCTTCCTTTTCCCGCAATACAGCGACGAAACCTATGCCTCGGTTGACGAGCTCAGAG
>SLHZ01000324.1 GCA_007135895.1 Balneolales bacterium
AACTCAGGGTCCTGAATCTTCAAACGGGCCGGACCCTCAATGTGGTAACGGCCCCCCGGAGCGCTTTCGCACCCTCATGGATACCGGGAACGAACCGGCTCGCATTCCGCACGACCGACACCGACAAGCATCCGCGTCCACAAATCTACTCCATCGATGTCATCGGAGAGGACATCCAGATGCATACCGAAGCAGAAGAAGGGGTGATAAACTATGCGTTTTCATCGGATCCTTCCCTTCTGGCCTTCACCATGCGCGAGGCTTTCCCGCCGGAGGTACAGGCGCGTCGCGACCGGGGGTATGACATGGAGGTATCGGATGACCCGCCGCGGCATGTGAGACTTTGGGTTCAGAATGGCGATAACGTCGAGCCGGTGAGTCCGGACGACCGGACGGTCTGGGATTTTGCCTGGTCACCTGATCAGCATCAGCTGGCTGTTCGCATGAGCTATGGTGTCACGGCCGATGACGAGATGATGTTCAGCGAAATCATGAAGATCAATATCCGCGATGGTTCCATGGATCTGCTGGCCGGCAGCCAGGGCAAGGTGGGAAGAATGGTATGGTCACCCGACGGCAGCCGTTTTGCTTTCCTGGGTGCGAAAGCAATGAACGATCCATTGCCTCAGCGCATCTATGTGACCGAAGTCGGCAGCTATCTTGCCGCCGATATCACGCCCGAAGGGTACGAGGGAACACCCGAGTGGCTGGACTGGGAAGATCGCAATACCTTGCGTTTTGTGGCCGTTGAAGGTACGCGGACGGCCCTTCGCCAGATCTCCGCTTCAGGCGGTGAAGCCGTCAAACTTGCCGGCCACGGCCGGGAGATATTCCGGTCGGTCAGCTTTGACGGAACACTGGACTTCTTTGCGGCAGCCGTGCATCGCAGGGATCATCCACCCGAATTGTATACCGGCCGCCTTCCCGGTCCGCAATGGACCCGGCTGACGCATCATAATCCTTTCCTGGAAGATCGTCTTCTGGGCCGGCAGGAAACCATTACCTGGTATGGTCCCGACGGAATGCTTATTGAAGGGGTGATAACCTATCCTGTTGATTATCATACCTCAACAGCCTGGCCACTGGCGATTTTGCCGCATGGCGGTCCGGAAGGGGTCAGCATCGACGGATGGAACACGCGACCGCTCTATCCCGCCCAGGTTCTGGCCGCTAACGGCTATGTGGTCCTCAAACCCAACTACCGGGGCAGCGGGGGACGCGGATCAGCCTTTACCATGGCCAACCACCGGGATCTGGGTGGAAAAGAGTTCGAAGATGTACTCTGGGGTATCGATCACCTGGCCTACAACGGGGTCATCGATCCGGCCCGGGTGGGCATATCCGGAACTTCATACGGAGGGTATTTTTCGGCCTGGGCGGCAACCCGCTATTCCGACCGCTTTGCCGCTGGAATTACCTTCGCCGGTCTTTCGAACTGGATCTCTTTCATGGGTACCACCGATATTCCCCATGAAATGTCTATCACGCACTGGGACCTCTGGTGGTTCGAAAACGAAGGGCTGAACTGGGACCGCTCTCCGGTGGCTCATCTGCGGACCGCCGGCACACCGCTGATGGTGGCGCATGGTCTGGCTGATGACCGGGTCCATCCCGAGCAATCCATGCAGCTTTACCAGTTTCTGCGTCTCAACGGGATCCCCACGCAGCTGGTCATGTATCCGCGACAGCCTCACGGCCTCACCGAACGGGCCCACCGCATTGATTTCATGAATCGGGTTCTTGACTGGTTTGATCGTCATGTAAAGGCGGAGGACTAACATCTGGCGGGCCCGTTGCATCGACCTGTTTCACAGATATGCGGGCCTGGATGCCTTCCTGAAAAAGACGGATTTTCAATGTTTTGTCCACGGTTTCCTGAATATCATCGACAATCCTTGATTCCACCTCTTCTTTCAGGCGCTCCTGGCTTAAGAAATATTTCGACAGGAAGCCTGCTATGCGCCCCCTGCGCTTTCTTATGATTTCAATGATGTTCTGTACTTCAATATCAATGATGATGCGCTTCATGGCGACCAGGTTAAAGCGATCCGAATAAACCCTGTTATTATGTAACAGAATACGTCAAAGCCGGATAAAAAACGAATCAAAAGAGTGGCTGTCCGGCTGCGCGGATCAGTCCCTGGGCCAGGGCCAGGCTGGAATCGGTCACGGGCACACCGTCCAGTTCGTTCTGATGGTAAATGAGGGGAAACTCGGTGCATGCCAATACGAGAACCTCCGCACCGCGTTGAATCAGGGAGCGGGCAGTGCCTACGAGGATTTCGAGAGAGTGGGTCGAACGGCCGGTGGTACCGGCGCCGGTAAGGGTAGTGGTGCCGGCAGTGGTAAGGGTAGTGGTGCCGGCTGTGGTAAGGGTAGTGGTGCCGACAGTGTCCGCTTTGCCGGCACGGGCCTTGATCCCGTATTCCGGATGGTAAATGGCGGTGTGCAACAGCTCCTGTTCATCCTTTGACACATTCAGCACCTTGAGGTCAAACTCCTTCAGCAGGCCGTAGAGACCGGAATGCCATGTTCCGGTAGTACCCAGGATGCCGACACGCTTCGCTCCGGGGTGGTTCTCACGGATATGGCGACCGGTTTCCCGGACGATGTGCAAGAGCCGGAGCGCACTGCGGTTTTTTTTGAGGCCGGTTTCGATGACACTGAGAATGGGACGGGCATGGGCCGAGTTGCAGGCCATCCCGGCCACTGTCACGCCTGAGCGCTCCATCTCCAGAAGTATCTCCAGGATAGCCGGACCCGGGTTTGCCGAATCCTTTCCCAGAAGAAATGCCGACCGGTCGCCGATTCTTCCGGGGAAAGAATGCAGGATCAGAGGCAGATGATCCTGGTCCTTTGCAGCCCTGGTGTGGGCAGTGACTTTCATCGCAAGGTCCAGACCGGCTTCCGGCCCCATTCCGCCAACAATCCCGATAACGGGCTGTCTTGCTTTCACTGTTTGCATCATTGGTTCACTCCGGGTCTTGCGTTTAGATTGGAGGCTGGAAGGTTTTACCCCGGGTTTCAGGTATCACCGGTTGTCCGGCTTGTCCCGGGGATTCAGCGTTCAATTCTCGTACCGGGCAGCCGGTCATTGAGGAATCGCATGCCGTGCGCATCCATCACTTCCATCACCTTGTCCAGAGGAATAGCCTCCATGTGGTTTCCGTCACGTCCCTCCATGTCCTGCGCCATGAAAAGGGCGTTGTAGATGGCTTCCTCGGTGGCCTCCTGCACTGCCTGGAACAGTGGATTCATATTCCGATTGTCCACCAGGGCAGAAGTGGTGGTATGAGCGGTGTTAGTGGTATATGCGGTGGAGAAGGCAATGGCAAAGTCACCGGAAAAATTGGACATGACGGCTGTGGTCCGGCCCATGCCGATGAAAGAGCGTTTTGCCATGCGCCGCAGGTTGCGGCTCGACAAGGGGGCGTCGGTGGCGATGATGATCATGGCCGAGCCGTCATCTTCCCGGATGATCCTTTCTTCGTGCATGATACGGGTGAAGGGTACACCGTTGATGTAGAGATGACGCCCGAAATTGGATTGCACCAGCACACCTACGGTATAGGTTATGCCGTCAATGCGTGGTGTGACGCGGGAGGCGGTGCCGATGCCCGATTTGTACCCGAAGCTGCGCGTGCCGGTGCCGGCGCCCACGCTGCCCTCGGCCACCTTGCCCGGGGCCGCCGACTCGATGGCCCGGAACACATCCTCTTTCGTGACGTGCTGCCCGCGAATGTCGTTCAGATAGC